>JBMYUM010000332.1:0-5021 GCA_049605375.1 Phycisphaerae bacterium
CCCTGGCATGACGTGCTGCACTGCTCGTTGTCGACGGCACAGAACCCGTGCTTGACCCACGATTGTCCGATCTGCTCGAACCGGTCATTCTCAAGACGAAAGACATTGGAGACAATGAACGGATGCCGCACATCGGGGTTGGCAAACCAGACCAACGGTTCCGTACCAATGTTCCATGATGTTGTCGCCAGGGCCATGCCGACAAATCCGGCCGTCCTTCCAAACTGTTCAAGACCAAACAACTGGCAGAACGTCATATCGGGACCGGCGCCACCAGCTTGCGTCAATGAGAGGGTGCCGTCATCACGGGGTCGGCCATCGAAGGAAGGGGCGCGAATGGGCTCGTCACCACCGATCCAGGTCGCAATGCCGTGCAACTCCAGATATCCAAGGGTGCTACCGGTCGGCGCCATGCCGAGCGAATCAGCAAGAGTGGAAGACAAAAGGACCTCTCCGGCGACGAAATGGAATCGACTCGTGTCCGTGTCGATTCCCCCCTTCAAGCCTCCGAGTAGCAACGCCGGAACCACCGCGTCCTGTGGCTGGCCTGATTCCAAGGCGATATGAACGTCAACAACGGCATGAACGTCGTCGGTCCGGGAAATAAGAAATCCGTCCGTCAAACGCAGAGAAGTATCAAGCCAGGTCGTCTGACCGTTTTCGTCGATCGACACCAACCATCGCGCCTCGCGATCGGCCCAAGCCGCCACACTGTCAGCGTGACGATGATCTGCATGAGTGCCCTGCCCACCATGATGGTGGCCAGTATGAAGGTGATCAGCATGATGATGGTCCGCATCTGGCCACACGTTGTACCAGTGAACGGATTGGGGAGCGTCGCCTGTCAACGCGGAAAACGCGGCCGACTCAGCTGGGACTTCGGACGTTCTCACTGTTCCTGTTGGATGCATCGTGAGCCGAACGTCAGATAGTTCCCACACTTCGTCCGAATAAGCGAAGCTGGGTATACAGAGCGAGAGCACCAACGCGGGCAGAATGGAAGCCCACGAAACGCGGTCGACTCGCAGATCGGCAGTCATATACCCCACCTTCATTTCCCCCGGCACGCCATTCGTCAGGCACGCCATTCGTCAGGCACGTCCCCCGGCAGTCCTGAGCGATCATGGCTGATCGTCCGGAAAAAAGCCGGACATATCGATGATAGCAGCCTGCCATCCGAAAAACGGCGTGAAAATGCCCCTTGGACGACCAGAATTCGTCCGGATCGCCCTCTCTCTCATAATATCTACGTCCGGTCGGTGATTCAACGAATTCGAGACGCTCCTTGTCACCTGGGCGCAACGGCTCCTTGAGATCAGTTGACCTTCAATTGGCGGTACGAAAAGATACCGTGGCGTAATAGCCGAAAACCCGGAAGGCAATCGCTTTCTCGGGCGATTCACGGCGCTGGAATCGAATGGCATGGCCGGCGCCGGGCAGCCAACTTGGATGATTATGATGATCAAAACGCTCGTACAGCTCGTCGTGATTCTGATGGCCGGTTCCATCCTGGGAGCGACTTCGAATCAGCTTCGCTCCAAGGGCAAGCTCGATTGGGGTCGCAATTACTTCCCGAAGAACGACACGGCCCAAGAGAGCAAGAATGGCCAGAAGGCCGATCCCTTCGAGGGCTACACGGTTGTCGAGGTTGACGAAGTCGCCGGCTGGGTCGAAGAGATGCAGGGCGTACCCGGACAGTATGTCCTGGTCGATGCCCGCAGTGAATCCCAGTTCCGTGAGGGGCACTTACCCGGTGCCCTGCGTTGCTACCACTATGAAATCGACACCTGCATCGAGCGCACGCTTGAATTCGCCATGGGCGCCGAGATCGTCGTTGTTTACTGCAACGGCGGCGAATGTTCGGACAGCAAGTACATGTACGACGAACTCGTGCAGCGCGGCGTACCGGAAGACGCCATGCGACTGTTCGCTCTTGGTTGGGAAAAATGGACCGAGCAGGAACTAACGATCGAAACCGGTGACGGCAACATCGCTGCGGCTGAAGAAGCGTATGAGGATGCCGGTTACAGCGACAGCTATGAAGACGGTGTCAGTTCCGATGGCTATTCCGACGGTTATTCTTCTTCGGATATGACCGAAGGTGATGCGATGTCGAGTGATGAAGGCTACGAATCATCCTATGACGAGTCATCCCATGACGAGGGCGTATCGGAAAGTGATGGCACGGACGACGGCGACGGGGTATAAGGGCGCACTTGCTGGATCGCGGTGATCGAACCTGAGGGGTGAACAGATGAGCCAATCGAATTCGCAACCAAACCTGGCCTCAAAGATGGACGACTCGGGTGTGCCCTTGTTGCTGGTACGCCTGATTGTCGGGGGTACGTTCGTGTACCTGGCCTACAATAAAATCGCAGATCCGGTCACGTTCTTGAAGAACATTAACGAGTACCGAATGCTCGAACCGGGCTTCTTCATGAACACGATCGCAATCACGCTACCATGGATCGAAATGCTGGCCGGCATCGCCTTGATTCTGGGTGTCATGATCCGTGGCGCCGCCTTGACCGCCGCCGGCATGTTGCTGGTTTTTACCCCAACCATCTTGCTCCGTGCAATGAGTATGATGGAAGAAGGCGTCACCTTCGCCGAACTGAAATTTGACTGCGGTTGTGGCGCAGGCCCGACACTGATCTGGAAGAAGCTGCTCGAGAATTCCGGGCTGTTCATCGCCTCGCTCGTGGCACTGATGTCGCGATCACGCCGGTGGTGTCTTTCGTCGCTGTTTACCGCGAGCCCCGAAGACACGCTGCCAGAAGCTGAATCCGGTATCAGCGATGTCGTTGTCACCGATTAGTCTCATCGCCAGCCGTTGAAATGGGCGCCGCGTTCTCTCCTGGGATGGTGCGGCGTCCCCCTCACCGATCATGGTCGACCCACCTTCACAAAGGCGGTAGACTCTCACGATCATGAACGCCAGTTACGACGCAGAATTCAGACCGCGCCTCCGCCCCATCGAAGCGTTCCCCTTGCCGAGCGATGATGACGAAGGTGGGAAGTACGCGTTGCGCGACGCCTCCGGTCTATCCGATGCCTACCTGACCGTAACCGAGGGTGCGCTGCAAGTCATCGCGCTGGTCAACGGGGAAAGAAACATCGACGACATTCGGTCGGCGTTTCAGGATGCAACCGGATTTGAGATTGACCAGGACACGGTTGCCCACATGTTTGACCAGCTGGATACGGCGCACTTCCTTGAGGGTGCCTCATTCGAGTCATTCTACAGCGAACGCCATCAGGAATATGTCGATTGCGGTGTTCGCGTCATGACCGATGCCGAAGGCCTTGGCGTTGATGCCAAAGGGCAGATTTTCGACAGCATGCTGACCGGCGCCGTTGCGATCGACGATGTCGATCCTGCATCCATCAGAGGGTTGGTCGCACCGCACCTCGACTATCCGCGCGGCGCCCCATGCTACGCGATCAGCTACAACACCCTGCGGCGACGCCCGACACCCGACCGGGTCATCATACTGGGAACCAATCACTTCGGTCGATCCGCAAGTGTTGTCGCAACCGCATCATCCTTTGAAACGCCACTTGGCATGACCGCGGTTGATCTCGATTTCCTGGAACGACTCGAATCCCGCTGCGGCCCCCTTCGGCGATTCGAGATGGATCATGCGCGAGAGCATTCGATCGAATTGCAGGTAGCCTGGCTGCAGCACCTATTCGGTGCCGATCGCTTCCAGATTCTCCCGGCCCTCTGCCCTGATCCTTGCGGGCCGACTGGAACGGCGCCTTATGACGGTGATGGCGTCGATCTGGCAGACTTCGCCCAGGCGATCGGCGACCTCATGGAAGCCGATGGCAAGGATACGTTGCTCATCGCCGGTGCTGACTTGAGCCATGTCGGACGTTCGTTTGGCGACGATCGTGACATTGATGCCGGTTTCCTGGCAGAAGTTGAGGCAAAGGATCGTGCCTCCCTCATGGCACTCGTTCAGCACGGACCGCAGGCATTCGTCGCTGAAGTTGCCAAAGACGACAACCCAACAAGGATCTGCAGTGCCGGTTGCATCTTCGCAGTCGCGACGGCCTTGCAAGGAAAAACGGCGACCCTCGGCGGCTATCACCAGGCGGCGACGCCGGAAAACGATACCTGTGTAAGTTGCACTTCGATGGTGTTCACCGAAAGCTAAACACTCCAGATCAATGGTGTGGAACCGGCATCACGAACCATGTCATCACAAAACCTGGCTTCCTGGCATGCGGCTGCGATTGGGAATCGTAGCCCCCTTCGCTTCCCCTTGTGGCTTTGCTCGCTGGTCTATCGGCGCGCGGTAGATTATCGAAATCGACGGTACGACAACCGTTCCGGCGTCACAGCCGTTTCGGTGCCGGTCGTCAGTATCGGGAACATCACGTGTGGTGGTACGGGAAAGACCCCCCTGGTGATCGACATCGCCAGGCGGCTCGAAGCGTGCGGTTATCAGCCGGCCATTCTGTCGCGTGGCTACGGCGCCAGGCCGGGTGAACCCAATGATGAAGAACGACTGATTCGCCGTCATCTTCCGGACACGCCTTATCTTGCATCCAAGAACAGGGTCGAGGCTGCACTCGCTGCGGTCGATTCTCACGGCGCAGACTGCCTGATTCTCGATGACGGCTTTCAGCACCGGCGACTCGCAAGGGATCTGGACATCGTGCTCATCGACGCGACCGATCCATTCGGTGGTGGTTTCCTGCTACCACGAGGGCTTCTTCGTGAGCCGGTGGAGTCTATTCGACGCGCCCATCTCGTCATCCTGACCCGGACTGATCAGGTGCCGCTCGAACGGCTGGATGCCATTGTCGAGACGATCCAATCCCATGCACCCGGCGTCGAGATCCTACACTCCCGGCATCAATTCGCGGGAATGCAATCGATGGCGGGCGAGCCGATGGACATGCCCGCTACGCCCAAACGGTTCCTGCTGGTGGCTGCCATCGGCAATCCTGAGGCGTTTGAAAAGACCGCCGCCAGCATTGGCGTTACAGTTGCTGACCGTCTGTGGTGG
>JBMYUM010000333.1:0-5021 GCA_049605375.1 Phycisphaerae bacterium
ATGGCCGACCAACCCGCCAAGGCTGCACACCGCAGTCTTCGGCGGCAGAAGAGGACAGTCACCAAACGACGTGGGGGAAGATATCTTCCCGCGAGCGCTCCGCATCACCATCGATGTGTATGACAACCTCGGAAGGCTCGATAATCCCGTCCGACACGTAATGATTATCCCGGTCGGAAAGATTTGACAGTACACCCGGTCTCAACGAAACCTAACAGTGACGACTGGGCGTCACCAATCAAGGCCGAACAGGCCGACCAAAACTGAAATGTCCGATAACGGAACTCGGCGATCTTAGGCGCGTAGAAAGGTATTCGAGTCATCGGCGACGGCAGGGAAAGCCGTCGAGCAAAGACGAGTGGATGATTCGACGTATGAAGAATATGAAAAACAGTTTCCGTCAAACGAATGAATCGCGACGAAACACTTCGAAGCAAGCCCGCAAGCGGGAGCATGCCGACAAGCTGGCACAGGCGGTGATTGGAGATCCGCGCCAGCCAGAACACGGGTACAATGCCGCACGCGGCAGAAGCGCCACGCATCGCCGGCAGGCAACCGTGCTCGTCTTCGTGGTAGCCATCCTCGGCATTCTCTTCGTGACCGGTATCGCATTCCTGACAAGCATGGATCAGCAGGCCGAGATCGTGCAGAACCAGCTCGAAGGCGCTGACCAGCAGGTGGCCATCACAGGCATCGCCGAATTCGTCGAACAGGAACTGGTGAACTCATTCATGATTCGACCCGGCACGCCCGGCGATACCGAATCCATGACAACCTTCCGCCAGGAACCCTACGTGGATCCAAACGATGGCCAGCCACGCACCATCAGTCGCGCCATCCTCAGCGCGAACAGCTGGGCCAGCCTTCCAGGCGTCCACGGCACCTATGCACAGATCGAACCCAGCAACACCATCGACGGCTACAGCTACACCACAGACTTCGATCTCATGCGGGAAAAAGACTACTCACTCTACTCCGATGACCGGGACAACGTCACCGTCTTCCCGCAGTCACTCGAAGAACGCGGTTACCCCGTCAATGAGTTTGACCAGATCAGACGTTCCGACCCGTACGACGGCCTCTCCGTTGACGCCGATGGCGATGGTGTGCTCGACAGCCGCCAATACGTCGTCGACAAAGCGGACCTGCCGGCCGACAAATACAACCGTATCGCCGCAGCCGTGAATGACGACGGCGCAACCGATGGCCGCATCTACCTCGGCCTCCGTATTGTTCCCCACGGCGGCATGGTGAACCTGAACGATTCGCACCCCACACTGCTCGATGCCGTCTTCGGCTACGACGACGAGTGGGCACCCATCGTCAACACCAACGCGCATCCCGATCGACACGGCCCGTACGTGCCATCCATCGAAGAACCGGCACTGCGCCGACGTGGCGGTATGCTGCCACCCGCTGAAATGGTGATCTCAGCCATCCAGGGCAACCCCGCAGCCGACACCGACCTGCAGGTCGCCGGCGGCGGTGACTTCTCCAACAAGCTCTTCCCGCAGAACAGCCCCTTCTTCGACGGCCCGGAAACCGCACACGACGGCAACCACCAGTACTGGCCGTTTGATCTTCAGGGACTCGGCCTGCTCAGCTTCCAGGAACGAATGACACCGAGTGACGGAAACAGCTACGACCGTCGACACCTGGTCACCACCACAAGCCATGACGATCTGATCTCGCGCGGCGCACACATAGACCTGAACGTGGTCTGCCCGGGCAATCCGAACCTGTTCCAGAACAACCGTGAAGATGTCTTCAATCTCATGAGCCGCGTGGTCCTCGAATCACAGTGCGACGGAACAAGCGATCAGGGCTACCAGGGTCTCGTCTTCGAATACCTGGACTACCCACACACGATCTTCAGCGCCCGCCGGACTGACGAGTACCCCACGCCAAGTGGCTTCGGTACGTCACCCGACGAACCACGCTTCGATACCCTCTTCACCGAAGATGGTGCCGTCTCATGGTGCGAATGTTCTGAAGAATCCTACGCAGCGTGCGACAACGACCTGCGCAAAGGCCGACTCGCACTCAGCCTGCCATGGCTTGATACCGCACTGGCTCGCGCGCCGATCGGGCTGCCCAACGCGACCCCGGAGCGAACGCCCGAACACCCGATCTCGGAACAGCAGCGCAATAACCTGATCCAGGAAGCATTCATGATGCTCCTGCTCAACGCACGCTCAAACGACAACGACGAATGGGGTCGGTTTGTTCAATCCAGCTCCGACTGCTCAACCATCGACGGGAACGCATGGCAGCGAACACCGACGACCTCTTCCAGCCCTGAATCAGATTGGAAGAACCTGTCACGCCAGGTCGCTGCACTCACCGCAAACATGATTGACTTCATGGACGCCGACGGTGTGCCCAGCCGAATCCCCGTCCGAAACTTCGAATTTGATACCGTGTTCGCTGCTGATGGCAGCGTGAACACCGGCAACTTGCAGAACCTCGGACGTCCCTACGGTGGCTCCGCGAATCCGGAAGAGTTCATGTACGGCTTGGAAGAACAACCCTTCATCGCCCGTATCGCAGCCGCTCTCGTGACAGACGATATGGGAAATGAAGATCCGGCAAACTCCAGCTTCGCCGTTGAAATCTTCAATCCCTATCCCGATCGCTTTGATAAGCCGTTGAACGTCAATGAAGATCCGTTCTTCTTCATCCAGATCGATAACCAGCCGGCAATTCTGCTGGATAGCGTGATCCTGGGGAACGAATCGCTCGTCTTCTATAACGACCCAACAACGGCATTCTCGAACCTGCCGGGGGGCAATCGTGCATTTGCCGATCCGGGTGCCACACTGATCTTCCAGGCCGGTTCCACCATCCGACTCATTCGTGAAGTGCAATACCCGAATGACGTAAACGCGACCAAGATCGTTCTCGACGAGTTCGTCGTGGAAGGCGCGTTCAATTACGGTGGCCTCGGTAACAACGACCAGAAATTGGTGGTCCACGAAAAGGATGGCTTCAGCCGCATCTCGCAGCCGACGAATTTCAGCGGCCCCTGGTACGTCACCCTGCCGCCGATTCAAGGTGGTGCACAGGAAGTTAGCGCGGTCAACGATTTGGGACTCGGACAAGACGCCATTCCGGACTCGGCCATGCGTGTTCCTGTGGAACTGTTCCTGGCCAACTCGGGCTCTTTCGAAACCGCATTCCCGACCACCGGCTCCATGCTGATGCTGATGCGTTTCGCCAATCGAGCGTTCCAGGATGGCGCCGTCGATAACGAATTTGCGTTCACCAGCCGATTAAGTGACACGCCTATGGCACTTGATAACGGCCGCATGCCGATCTTCGACATCACACGCCGCAATCACTGGAATCCGGCACAGGGCCCCTACGCCTCCGGCTTGCAGCCCGTGCAACCATGGCAATCCTGGCGTCCCGGGGAAACCATGCACCTGCCATGGGGGCAGTTGCTCTTCGATTACTTCACGGCCCTGCCGCTCGAGAATGAAGGCCCCTACCGCGAAGTCAACGAGAACAACGACTACCGCGTCGACGTCAGCGAGCAGCCGCGCGTCGACCAGGAAGGCCTTCGCGTTCATGGTCGTATCGATCTGAATGCCGCCCCCTGGTTTGTCCTGCGAGGTCTGCCCTACGTCCCGATGAACGAATTCGCCGACTATCCGGACCAGGCTCGCGAGTGGCTTAAGCAATCGCTGACACCACCGCAAAACCAGGGAAGCCTGCCCACGTTCAATGACGGTCCGCGAAGCCTCAATGATGTGACGCTGCCTGTTGCAGATGACGTCGCCGGCGTGCTTGGTGAAGCCCGCGCCAAGGCAATCGTCGCCTATCGTGAACTGAGGGACGTGGAAAACGGCCCTGACGAAGGTAATTACGGCTGCAACAACGATGGAAGCACGCCGAGCTGTAGCGAATCCCGCGGCTGGAACGTCGCGACGCCGAACTATCGCCGTGGTACCGGTTTCCTGACCATCGGTGAATTGGCAAACGTGCGAAGCAACGATGCGCAGAACGAATACCGTATGGATAACGGGCGTGTCAACGCCTCGTCACTCACAGTGCGGACGGCATCGCCCTTCTTGAACGCCGCCGGCCCGTTGATCTGCCTCGGCGACTGGATGTCTATCCGATCGCATGTGTTCACGGTGTACGGTACGGTCAGAGGTGAATTTGGTGACGCCGCGGCCGAGGACGAGTTCGCGACCATTGAAGACAAGGCCATTCGATTCCAGGAAACCATGGACCGCTTGCCGCTCTTCATTGGCGAACCGCAACCGAACCTGATCGGTGAACGTGTCACCGTCAGCTACAAAGACGTCCTCAACGACTAAACGTCCTTGAAGAATAAACGTCCTTGAAGACTAACGACTATACGTCCCCCAGGTGCCATGCGTGCCATGCTTATAAGGGTGCCATGCTTACAAGGGTGCCATGCTTACAAGGGTGCCATGCTTACAAGGGTGCCATGCTTATACGGGTGCCATGCTTACAAGGGTGCCATGCTTACCACCTGCCGTAGGCAGGAGTAAGCATGCAAACCCCACCGGCTTAATCGGTAGGTCGGGCCTTGGCCCGACACTTGGCAACACTGTCCATTGATTCGGTATCGGCCCCCGAAGACATGACACACTCGTACACGGGTGCCATGCCCAAGTCCCCTGAGAGAGTGAGCCTGCGAACGATCCGAAAGGGGCGCGGGCAAGCAACACTCGAAACGGTTATCGGGTGCCATTACAACGCAGGGCTCCACACATGCAGGCTCGAGCGGTAGGTCGGGCCCTGGCCCGACGTTTGGCAACATCGTCCATCGATTCGGTATCGGACCCCCGATGACGTAACACACTCGTACAAGGGTGCCATGCCCAAGTCCCCTGAGAGAGTGAGCCTGCGAACGATCCGAAAGGGCGCGGGCATGCAACACTCGAAACGGTTATCGGGTGCCATAACGACGCAGGGCTCCACACTTACAGCCGTGCCATGCTTACAAGGGTGCCATGCTTACCACCTGCCGTAGGCAGGAGTAAGCA
>JBMYUM010000334.1:0-4993 GCA_049605375.1 Phycisphaerae bacterium
TCAGGATGCCGGGAGCCCATCGGCTGATCCAATGAAACCAGGCGTGTGTATCGTGTGTTTCTGTTTGAGATATCACGATGAATCGATCCTGTTCTTGTTCCGTTTCCCGTTCCCAACAACCGACATGGCTACCAGAGAGTGTTCCAGTGGTTGCACCCCAACTGCTTTTCGGCGGATGAACAAGCGAGCATAAACCTGCTGGACGTCGCATAATGCGCCTGCGAATTACGCATTTCGAGGCTTGGGTGCCTTATCGGATGGTGTTTGAACACGGTCCGTTGATTCGCTTATCTTCCCTGTCGTGGTATCTTCATGCGATTCACTCATTGGGGTGATTGGATTGCATTCGAATGATCGAATCTGCACACAGCTATAGGACGTGAGTGTATGCCGTTGCTGTTGCGGCACGTCTTGTTTGGGAACTGCCGAGTATGAAGATTTCCATTCTGACCTTGGGGACGCGGGGTGACGTACAACCTTACCTAGCCCTTGCCGCAGCGTTGGCGGCGCGACATCACTCGGTCACGCTGGCAGCTCCGGGTGATTTTCAATCCTGGGTTGAAGAGTACGGTCTCAGATTTCACTCCTTGGGCATGGAGTTTCAAGCGTTTCTGCAAAAGCCCGAGGTGCGACGTGCCTTAACTGGTCAGTGGTTTGGGTTGATCCGCGCATGGAGGCGGGTCATTGTTCCACTCATGCGAGATATGCTCGAGGGTGCGTGGGCAGCAGCCAGTGATGCTGACGTTGTTATTTATCATCCGAAAGTGATCGCTGCACCGGACATATGCGAACGAAATGGTGCCTTGCCTATTTGCGCGGCTGTTGTCCCCATCTTCCCGACCCGTGAGTTTCCGCTACTGGTTACGTCCAGGAACTTCGGTTCCCTGCTCAACAAGTTCTCGTATCGCTTGTTTTCGTTTTCGCGACTGGCGTACTTGTCGATCCTCAATCGGTGGCGTCGACAAACACTTGGATTGGGGCGTGGTCCGAGCCTATCGGCGCCTGGCTCATTTCGCGGTCGGCTGCATCCGAGGCTCTGTGCCATATCTCCGGCATTGGTTCCGCGGCCATCGGATTGGGACGATGGCATTCATCTGACGGGCGCCTGGGTTTTGCCCTCCACCGATCCCTGGCAACCGGATGAAACGTTGCAGCGGTTTCTTCAGCAGGGACCGCCTCCCGTGTATATCGGCTTCGGATCGATGACGACAGCGGATCCACTTGGTTTGACGCGGACGATGATTCGTGCCGTAGAGCGGTCGGGCGTTCGTGCGATCCTGGCGACCGGCTGGGGTGGATTGTCGAGTGATGAAGCGCCATCTTCCATTCACTTGCTCGAAGGGGCGCCACATGATCTGTTGTTTCCCTTATGCCGTGCAGTCGTTCATCATGGTGGTGCCGGAACGACAGCGGCTGGACTTCGTGCCGGTCTTCCAACGCTCATATGTCCGTTTGGTGTCGACCAGCCATTTTGGGGAGGAAGGGTGTCCAGCTTGGGATGTGGCCCGGAGCCGCTTCCCATTAAGCGTGTGAATGCTGATGGAATGGCCGCGCGGCTGACGGATTTGGTGAATACTGAGAAATATCGATACAACGCACGAAGAATTCAAGCTGAGATGGCGAAGGAAAGTGGTGTAGAAACGGCGGCTGATGCGATCGAACGAATGGCCATGATCCGCTGCGTTTGATTCCCGTGTGCGTCTGATTTCCTGGATTCCGTTAAGCCCATGTTCAATTCGAGTGCGAAGTCGCCGCAGGTGCTTGACGACCGACTCCCATGTTTCTATAGGAGCGATTCGAGTCATGTAAGCAGCTTGGAATCCGCGCACGATCGTTCAGGGGGCTACCCCCGGTGAGTGGTTTCTTCGATGATATGTGGCTGATTGCCGGCGGAGGGCAAACATGCCACATGGCATACGTATCAAGTTTACGCGAAATCGAATCGTGCTTGACTTTGGATGGTGGGAGGCTGGCAAGTCCGCGTTCTGCCTGTTGCTGATCTTTGCTTCGATTTTCGTGCCGCTTCCCGGAAATGAAACGTCCGGTCAACGCATCGCGTTCGTCCTGTTCATAACTGCAGCTTCGCTCTGGTTGACAGAGATCATTCCACCGTTCGCTACCGCGATCGTGATCATCGTGCTTTCCGTCTACCTGTTGGGAGATCTGGTTCATCCCGAAACAGGCCACGAGTGGGAAAAGTACTTGAACCCAGTCGCGAGCCCGGTGCTTGTTCTTTTTTTCGGTGGCTTCTTTCTGGCGATGGCGGCGACCAAGCATGGTTTTGACGTGCGGTTGGCTCGCGCCTTTATTACACCATTTGGCAATCGGCCTTCCATGCTATTATTGGGAATTATCCTGACGACGGCATTGTTCTCCATGTTCATGTCAAATACAGCTACGACAGCGATGATGATTGCGATCATGGGGCCCGTGTTCCACAATCTGACGGAGAGGCCGCAAACACGAAAGATGGTCGTGTTAGCGGTGCCGTTCGCCGCGAATCTCGGTGGCATGGGTTCGATCATCGGTACGCCGCCGAATGCGGTGGCGGCGAGTGTGTTGCATCAGATTGACGGTGGTCAGCACGCGGTCACATTCGTTGGTTGGATGCTGATGACCGGACCGATTGTCATCGTTCTGCTTTTCATGTTGTGGTTCGTTCTGCTTCGTGTATTTCGACCCAAGCCGGAGCCGTTAGAGATTTCATTCCCTGAAGTCGTGGAATTGACACCTGCGCTGCTGACTGTCGTTGCCGTCTTTACGGTGACCGTGTCCATGTGGCTGACGCAGCCGCTTCACGGCATTCCTTCCGCGGTCGTCGCGTTGCTGCCAATTGGGTTGTTTCCGGTATTCGGGATCATCGATCAACATGACCTGAAGCGTATCGACTGGGATATCCTCATTCTTGTTGCCGGCGGTATGACTCTCGGTGTGGCGATGTCTGAAACGGGTCTTTCCGCGTTGTTGGTGTCCGCGATACCGTTCGAAGACCTTCCTCGTGAGTTCCTGCTGTCGTTGGCGGCCGTGGTTGCGCTGGTACTCTCCAATTTCATGAGCAATACGTCGGCAAGCAACATGTTGATTCCGATTATCACGTCGGTTTCTGCTGCATCGCCGCGTATGGGTGCCATGGTGGTTGCGTTGAGTTGCTCGATGGCGATGAGTTTGCCAATCAGTACGCCGCCCAATGCCATCGCATTTGCCACACGTGAAGTGACAACCGCTGACATTGCACGCTACGGAACCCTGGTATCCGGCATTGGTCTGGTGATCGTACTGACGGCGATCCTGCTGATTGTCGGCTAGCGTGCGGCCTTGGACATCATGTAAAGCATCTCACGTGCAATCTGTGCGGCACGCTCATCGTACGTCGCTTCAGCCATTGCCGTGCCATCGGAGATTTTGGGGTCGACGTACGGAATGGCGAACCGGCCGTCGGCGCCGTGAACAAGGGGGCATCGCTTATCGGCGTCTGTACAGACCATGATGGCGGCATAGGCGTCAGTGGGGTTCGGAGAGGTATCAAATTTCTTCGAGAAGCATGTTTGAGCCGGGAAGCCCGTGGCAAACCGTACATGATAGATCGGGTTGCTGATGTCATTGGTCTTTTCGACTTGCATACCCGCACGCCGCATGGCACCAATGGCATTGGGATGAAACGCTGTTGCTTCCGTACCTCCTGAAAAGGTATGGATCGGCAAATCGTATCTGGCTGCGGCTGCTGCGGCCCAGAGCTGTGCCATGTGACTGCGCCGGCTGTTGTGTGTGCAAACGAAAGTCAGGCTGAAAGGCCGACCAGACTTCAGCTTGGTACGAAGCAGCGTACTGACTTGCTCCAGCTGGCTCTTGCGCTCTTCGTTAATTTGACTGAACTCTGCCTCTCGCGCTTCCAGGTACGCGTCGACCATGGGAAATATCTCTTTCTTTAGTTGGGCCGATGGCACGTCCCTGGTTTTCATTACTTGATCGGCGTTTGACGTGATACCTGGCATGAGTGTTGTGACGGTCAATAGGAATGCCACTGCTATTATCATCCGTGAATTCATGGTTTCCTCATGCTTTGGGTCGTCAACAGTATGTCGATGCATTCCAAGCTACCGCACGTCTTGTTTGACCAATGACTTGCCAGTTTGTTCCAACAGGCCAATCTGAGCTGGAGGTATTTCTTCCTGCTGCAGATTACATTTCGGGTAACGTAGTCACTCACGAGAGGCGTCGCAACCGCAACGACGGCCCAAGACAATCTTAATGCTCTTTACTGGATGTTCACAAAAGGGGATTGCACCGACGCCGGAATTCGCCTGGCAGTTAAACTCGGGGAACAATGGTGTTCGGATATGGCAAGTGGGTAGGCACCCGTTTGGAATCCAAGGAGAAGGGCGTGGCCATGTGCTATGCGTTGTCTGCCGTGCCCTGGTTCGTTGTCTCCAGTGACGACGCGATGGCACGACCCGCGACAAAGCCGCTTGACCAGGCCCATTGGAAGTTGAAGCCGCCGATCCGCGCATCGACATCGAGTACTTCGCCCACGAGGTAGAGCCCGGGGGTCTTGCGGCTCTCCATGGTCTTGGGATTGACTTCCTTGAGCGAAATACCACCTGCCGTAACTTCGGCGAATCCGTATCCGCGCGTTCCGCGCACGTCGAGGGGAAATTCGACCAGGCCATGACAAAGGGCTCGGCGCTGGGCCTTGGTTACCTGGCCGAGTGCCAGTCGCGGTTGAAGGGACAGGTGCGCGAGCACGGCGTCGGCCACACGGGTAGGCAGCCACTTCCTTACCAGGCCGGCCAGCGAGGTTCGTGGATGATTGCTGACTTCTTCCAGAATTCGTCGCTCGATGGATTCGAAGTCTTCACTCGGCAGGAAACTCAAACGGAGTTGCGGCTCTCGACTCTCAAGTGTGGCACGATTCCAGAAGCGTGAAATGTTGAGAGCGGCGGGGCCGCTGAGGCCGAAGTGCGTCCAGAGTGCCGGGCCGGTGACTCTCACGCGC
>JBMYUM010000335.1:0-4985 GCA_049605375.1 Phycisphaerae bacterium
CTACCGGATTCTTTACATATGCAGGCCGCCATCAACGACAATGACCTGCCCCGTTACGTACGACGCCGACTCGCTGGCCAGGAACGCGACCAGCGATGCCACTTCTTCAACTTCCCCAAATCGACCCGCTGGAATCAGCTTTTTCGCCCCATCCCGCACGGCCTCCGGAAGCACGTCAGTCATCTCCGTTGCGATGAACCCCGGTGCGACCACATTGCTGGTGATCTTCCGTTTACCAAGCTCTTTCGCAACCGTCTTGCTGAATCCGATCAGACCGGCTTTGCTTGCCGCGTAATTCGCCTGCCCCGGATTCCCCATGACGCCAGAAATACTTCCGACGTTGACGATTCGCCCATATCGCTGGCGAACCATCAACCGGCTGACCGCGCGTGTCAGCCAGAATACGGAACGCAGGTTGGTGGTCAGCACGTCCTCGAACTGATCATCATCCATGCTCATGAGAAGGCCGTCACGCGTGATCCCAGCGTTGTTGACCAGGATGTCAATGCGCTCGTGTTGCTCTGAAACCTGTTCAACGACCCGTTCGATGGCTTGTCGATCATTCACATCGAGTGCCTGAGGAATGACCGAACCGCTGAACTCTCGGTTCTTCACTTCCTGCGCTAGCTCTTCGAGTGCCGCCTCGCTGCGAGCACAAGCAACAACCTTGGCTCCCTTTTCCGCAAGAGCAAGGCAGATGCCGCGACCGATTCCCTTACTGCCACCCGTTACCAGGGCAATTCTGCCTTCCATGTTCAACTTCCCATCTCGTTAGTAGCTGTTTCATAAGCCGGCGAATCGAATTCACCGAATCACCGCTAGGATGCCGATGCCGCCATCGAAGCCACGCTCTCGGCAGAATTGATGCTGGTCATCGGCATTCGTCGCTCGATTTTTCGCATCATACCCGCAAGAACACGGCCCGGGCCGACTTCCATGAAGTTTCCTATTCCGTCTGATCGCATGCCTTCAACGCAGCGTTGCCACAACACCGGACTGGTTACCTGCCGTGCCAGCGATTCCCGGATTTGTTCCACACCTTCATGAGGGTTCGCCGTCACATTCGCGTAGACGGGAATGACCGGCAAGCTGATCTCCGTCTCGGCGAGCACCGAACGCAGTTCATCTGCAGCAGGTTGCATGAGTGGTGAATGGAATGCGCCGGCAACCGGAAGAGCCACAGCTCGGCACTCGAACTCGGATGCCGCTTCGACGGCGCGGTCACACGCAGTCTGATGGCCCGAAATGACGATCTGCCCTGGACAGTTGAAATTGGCCGGAGCGAGCACCTCTCCCTGCGCGACATGCTCGCAGAGTTTCGTGGCCGACTCCTCATCTGCACCGATCAGCGAAACCATACCACTTGGCGAAGCCTCTGCAGCTGCCTGCATCAGTTCGCCTCGCTTGCGAACCAGCCGTAGCGAACTTGCAAAATCGAATGCCCCCGCGAGATGAAGCGCGGTGTACTCACCCAGACTCAGTCCGCCCGTTGCCCCATACCCCTCCAGGGTATGGCCTTTGCCGTACAACGCCGACCAGATCGCGACGCTCGTCACGAAAATAGCCGGCTGCTGGATGTCGGTCTTCTCCAGTTCTTCAGCGGGGCCTTCAAAACAAAGTTTGGAAAGCGAAAAGCCAAGAACCTGGTCGGCTTCATCAAATACGGCGCGAGCAGCGTCATATTCCTGCGCCACGTCTGCCCCCATACCGACAATTTGTGCGCCCTGACCGGGGAAGATTACGGCGGTGTCCTTCATGCTTTATCCCACTCTTTGCTGGCCTACCACGGGCCGGTTCTTATCTGATTACCGTGAATTGTGACAGCCATGGTGAACGGTCACAACCATTCCGTGTGCGAGGTCTCGCCATCACCCTAGAGCCTGACGAGCATCGTGCTCCACGTGATGCCGGCACCGATCCCGACCATCAGGATCAGGTCGCCCTTTTTGAGTCGCCCCTCTCGTCGCGCTTCATCCAAAGCCATGGGAATCGACGCGGCGGATGTATTGCCGCATCGATCAATGTTCACGGCAATTTTGTCGCGCGACAGTCCAAGCTTTTCCCGAACAGATTCAATGATACGAAGATTGGACTGGTGAGGAATCACCATCGCCAGCTCGTCCGGTGTGACGTTGGCTTGTCGCAAAGCCTCGTCAATCAGCTCCTGCATCTTGATGACTGCGAACTTATAGACTTCGCGACCCTTCATGCGGAGGTACTGCAACCGCTCAGCAAGTGTCGACTCGGTCGTGGGCATTCTCGCGCCGCCCGACGGGACAACGATATGATTCGCACGCGTTCCGTCACAACCCAGCGCAAAATACAGGACCCCCGAGTGAGCGTCGCTGGGTTCGGTCGCCTCCAGGACGGCGGCACCAGCGCCATCACCAAAAATGACGACGGTTGATCGATCCGTCGGGTCAGCATACCGCGACAACGTTTCAGCACCGGCAACCAGTACGCGCCGATACATGCCCGAGCCGATGAACCCCGACGCGACGCAGCAACCATAAAGGAAACCTGCACAAGCGGCGGAGATGTCGAATGCCGGAACATCCTTCAGGCCCAGTTGGGCATGCATGTACGTCGCGGTGGCAGGAAACGGGTGATCGCCGGTAGCCGTGGCACACACGACAGCGTCAATGTCCTGCGGCGTAAGGCCCGCATCTTCAATCGCTTTCAGTGCGGCCTGCGTGGCCATCGTCGACGTGCTTTCGTCTTCAGCTGCACGATGACGTTCGCGAATTCCAGTTCGCGTCACGATCCATTCGTCAGTGGTGTCCAATCGTTCAGCGAAATAAGCGTTGGTTAACACCTCTTCGGGCAGATAGGTACCGCTACCGGTAATCGAGACAGGCATCTTCATACAGTCGACCTTATTGGTGCCGCTATCGCAGATAGGCGGTTTGAAATTTCCTCATTAAGGTTCAGTGAGACGAATCGTACGGCCGCCTCAATCGCATTGTGAATGGCGTACGCATTACTACGTCCGTGACAGATGATGGCCGCACCGTTTATTCCCAACAAGGGGGCACCACCGTACCGACGAAAATCGTGCTGCTGCCATACCTTCTCAAGAGCGCCAACGAACCGGCTTCGTAACGCCTCCGGTTCCGCTTCGAATTCCCGGCCAATCGTACGAAACAATCCTTCCGCCAAACCTTCGACGAACTTCAGGATAATATTCCCGACAAATCCATCACAGATGGCCACGTCGCATCGATTCTCGAAGAGTTCGCGACCCTCGGCGTTCCCGACGTAATTGATCGTTTTCTCGGCCGCCAACAGGGCGTGTGTCTGCTTGACCAGCCCAGTCCCTTTTCCGCTTTCTTCACCGATGGAAACGAGTGCGACGCGCGGCTTCTCGATTCCAATGATGCGTTCTGCATACAACGATGCCAACACGGCATACTCATGAAGATGACGCGGCTTCGCTTGTATATTGGCACCCACATCACAAAGAACGAAGGGGCCATGGAACGAGGGGACGGTGACCGCAATTCCGGGGCGTGCTACGCAGGCAAGCGGCTTCATGCGCAGCTGACAAGCAGCGGCGAACGCCCCTGTATTTCCCGCACTGACAATCGCGTCGGCTCGGCCTTCGGAAGCGAGTCCAACCAGAACCGCGATTGATGAATCTTTCTTCTGCCGCAAGGCATCGACCGGAGATTCATCCATGCCGACAACCTCACTGGCATGAATGATTTGTAGCCGTGAACGCCAATCGGCAAGCCGCGGTTCCTCTGCAACGCCTGCATCGTGCGCAGGGGCATCGGAACCAGCACCTGAGCCATACCCGTCCACTTCGCGTTCGATGACCGTCTTGTCACCGACGAGCATGACCTCAAGATCGCTGCGGACCGCAAGGGTATCCACTACCCCCTCAACGATGGCGTGCGGCGCAAAATCACCGCCCATCGCATCCACCGCAACGCGGATCGTCATCAGCCTTCGGTCTCTTCGTGTTGCTGCTTGTCGACCAGGATGACCTTACGGCTGACGTAACCACAGCTGTCACAAGCAGCATGCGGAAGTTTGGGCTTGCCGCAGTTAGGGCAAGAAATGGAATTCACGGCCCGCAATGCGTGGTGAGCACGACGGGTCCTCGTACGACAACGAGAAGTCTTCTTTACAGGAAGCATGGCAATCTCAACGAATATCCGCCCGAATTTGAAAAAGAGTGTAAAGCCCAAATTGATAGAACCTTACGCTCGCCAGGTTGCGAAAAAAATGACGGCCGAACCGCCTATTCGCAGATCCGGCACAGTACTTCGGCCCGCATTGGCTGTCAAGCACCGTTCGATGCAGCTCCGACCAAAAAACGCCATTTGAGAGCCCTCTACGGACATTCTGTGGGATGAGGCCCTGGATAGGGCTGCTGCTGAAATGCCTGAACCCCCGCAAAGGCGTCCGCAAGTGACACCACAAGGTTCGGCCGCGCCGCGCCCGTATTTGGTTCAAGATCGAGCCAGTCTTTCGGTTCATGCTGGAGATTCTGGAACCCCAGAACAATCGCAAACACATCCACCAGATTCGCCGTACCGTCGGGCGGATAGCCGATTTCGCCTCCTCCCGTCACGTCACCATGCTTCCCTGAGGTCCGCAGCAACAAGGGACTCGAATAGCTGCTTTCATTGAACGGATCTTCGCCCAATGGCAACGTCTGAATCTCGTACTGATTACCAGGCGAAATCTGGCAGTCGCCAATGTAGATGGGCTCGTGACCCAAAACCGACCAATTCTGGAAGTTGGGTTCATCCTGGAGCCGCGACACCCAGTAGTTGCGTGGCCCGGGACCTGCACTCGGCATCAGAACCGGCGGACTCGCATAGCCTAGAAATTGCTCAGCATCATCCCCATCCAGCTGTACGCGAATGGCATACGGGATTTCCAATTCGGGAGACGGCACGATCGATAGATAACGCTGCCGTGGAACATAACAACTCGTTCCGTTGAGCCCCGGTCGGCAAAAAGACTGTGGCTGG
>JBMYUM010000336.1:0-4943 GCA_049605375.1 Phycisphaerae bacterium
TTCCGCAAGCAGGTGGTACATCTGTCATCAACTGTTTGCGAAACAAGACGGGTGATGTTGACATTCGAAGTGTAGAAGATGTCCACACACAGTTGGTTGAAGCTGTTGTCGGTGCAGACGACGAGTTGATGGAGAAATACCTGAACGACGATCTTTCCGATGACGAGGCGCGTGCTGCTGCGGCCGGCGCTGTGGCATCAGGTGATTTCATGCCGGTCTACTTCGTGAATTCGTTGGGCGATGTTGGTATCGAAGAGATCAAGGATGCCCTCCGCGCCTATTGCCCTTGTCCTGACATTGGTTTGAAACGTACGTTCGTCAAAGGTGAAGAGGAATCGAAGCTCGACGTTTCGGCTGATGGAGATTTCGTGGGTCAGGTCTTCAAGGTCAGTACAGATCCGAAGAGTCACATCAAGTATGTGCATCTGCGTGTTCATTCCGGCAAGTTGACGCCGGACATGAATATCAAGGGCGGTTCTCTTACGAAGGCGACTCGACCGGGTCACATCCTTCGCATGGTGGGGGCGAGCCACACGGAAATCGAAGCTGGGGTGGCCGGTGATATTATCGCGCTGGCCAAACTCGACCTGCACATCGGTGATACGGTGTCGGTTGCCGGCGAGGGAACGATTCCCATGCCTACGCTTCCGAATCCGATGTATGCCCTTGCTTTGGAGTCGAAGTCTCGCGGCGACGAGGACAAAATCGGAGCAGCCTTGCGGCGCTTTGAAGAGGAAGATCCATGTTTCGTGATCGAGCATCGTGCCGGCGGCGAACTTGTCGCACGTGGCATGGGGGAACTTCAGCTTCGAACCTATTTCACAAGAATGGCGACACAACAGAAGCTGGAGGTGTCAACCAAGCTGCCACGTATTCCCTACATGGAGACCATTTCTCGAAAGGTCGAAAATGTCGAATACACGCATAAGAAGCAGTCGGGCGGTTCCGGCGAGTTTGGTCGTGTCGTCATCAACATGTTGCCGGCTGAGCGGGGCGAAGGCTACGAATTCGTGGACAAGATCTTTGGTGGTTCGATTGATCAGGCCTATCGACCAAGCGTGGACAAGGGCTGTCGCAGCGAAATGGACCACGGTGTTCTCGCGGGATATCCGGTCGTCGACGTCAAAGTCGAACTGATCGACGGTAAGACTCACCCCGTCGACAGTAAGGACTCCGCCTTCCAGAAGGCCGGCAAGGGGGCCTTCCGCGAGGCATTCATGCAGGCCAAACCGGTGCTGCTTGAACCCATCGTTCACGTGGAAGTGACGGTGCCGTCAGAAAACGTCGGCGATATCACCGGCGACCTCGCTTCGCGGCGCGGTCGTCCCCAAGGTCAAGACGTGGTTCCCGGCAACATGACTGTCATCCAGGCGGATGTGCCGCTGGCGGAGCTTTCGGACTACAACTCTAGACTATCGAGTATCACGGGCGGTCAGGGAAGCTATTCGATGGAACTGTCGCATTACGAGCAGGTTCCCAGTAACGTTCAGCAGCAGATTGTTGACGCACACGCAAAGGAAGCTGAAGCGGTCGCTCACTGATCTTGAAAGAGCGTACGTCATGTGCGGCATGGCTGTCATGCAACTTCATGCGGGTGTCGGATCCGATTGGTCCGGCACCCGTTCTTCTGTATACCCATTCTGCAGGGCCCGCATTCGTATGTACCCACTTAGCCGGAAGTCGCTTTGCCTGCACTGGGCCTGCTTGTCATTGTCTATTGATGCGAGAATGGTCGCCGCGTGCGCGTCACTCGTACCGCTTGAGAACTGACTGAACAGCTTCAAGTACGTCGCTACGATTGACGGTGAACTGAGCGGGCTGATCTTCCAGCCATTTCTTTCGGTCGGCACCGATCTCTTTGGACAATTCATCACCGAGACGAAGGTCCTTGATCGAAACCTCACCTCTCTCTTTTTCATCGGACCCCATGACGATGGCGAGCGTTCGACCGGAGTCGGCGGCGTACTTGAACTGCTTCCCTATGTTCTGGTTGCCTACATACAATTCGACGTTGATTCCGGCCTTGCGTATCTCGGCCGCCAAGCCCTGGTATTCAGACGTCAGTGTTTTGTCGAGACGGGTGACAAGGACGTCAGCGGTGACCGCACGCGCCTTCATTCGACCCAAGGCTTGCAGCGCTGCAAGTAGACGATCGACACCGACGGAGCCACCCGTGCTGGGAACACTCTGACCCGTAAACCGAGAGATCAACTCGTCATAGCGCCCGCCGCTGACAACACTTCCGAACTGCCTTGGCCTGCCTTTCTCATCGGTGATGTCAAACGTCAGGACGCCTTCGAAGACGGGACCGGTGTAATATTCCAGGCCACGGACAACGGTCGGATCGAATACGACACGGCTTTCATCAAAGCCGGCGTTGGTCAGATACTGGTCGATGTCCTGAAGTTCCGTGAGTCCTTGTCGACCAACCTCGGTCTCGCCGACGAGATTCTCCAGTTGTTGGCAGACCGCCGATCGACTGTCGCCGTTCGCATCGAGAAAACCGATCACGCGTTCAATTTGTGGGGCGGATAAGCCTACGCCTGGAATGAACGCGCCGGACTCATCCTTGCGACCAGGCCCGAGTAGTTGCGTTACGCCTTCCAGCCCAACCTTGTCCAACTTATCAATCGAGCGAAGCACGCCTAATGCCGTCTGATGCCCCAGGTCGCCTGACGCCGAAACTTGTTCGAGCACGCCGTTCAGAACTTTGCGGTTGTTGATTCGGATTTGATAATCGCCACGTGCAATGCCCAGCGCTTCCAGGGTATCACTGACGACCATGGCGCATTCAGCGTCTGCCAGCATGTGGTTCGTACCGACCGAATCAAAATCGAACTGATAGAATTCACGGAAACGTCCGGGGCCGGGTTTCTCGACTCGATAAACCGGTCCGACCTGATACCGTCGAAATGGTTTCGGAAGCTCGGGGTTCATGGCAACGTAACGGGAGAGAGGCGCTGTCAGATCGTAGCGCAGCGCCACCCACTCTTCGTCGTCGTTCCTGAAAGCGAAAATGCCCGCGTCTGGCTGGTCTGCTTCCGGCAGGAACTTTCCGAGGCAATCGACAAACTCGATCGCCGGGGTTTCCAATGGGAAGTAGCCGTACGACTCGTAGACACTTCGAATGGTTCGAATCATCGTATCGCGGGCTTGCAGCGATGACGAGTCGATATCTCGAAATCCCTTGCAAATACGCGGTTTTGTTCGTTTCTGCTTGCTGCCTGCCAAGCTCTTGCTCCCGTAAACGTGTTAATCGTATTGCAGCAGATCGTGCATGGTGACGGAGTCCGAAATGGCTTTGACGTAGCCATCACCGTCGAACGTTACGCGAAACGCCATCGATTGTGAAAACCGGTAGCCGAATATGAACCCATGAGGGAGGGTATTGCCGTCAAGCCGTGATTCAAGGCCTTCCTCGCTGAATTTCATATCCGGTCCTTCTTTCAGAAGCTCCATCAACGAGTCACCCTTTCCTTCATTGACTTTCTGGAGGGGGCGGTACTCCTGGGGCTCACCGGCTTCGACGATCACATCTTTCCAAGGCATACCAATTGTGATCGCCGCTTTCGCGTCCTTTCCCTGCTGCGTAGGGTCGAAATTAGTGAACTCACTGGATGTAAACACAAAGTAACCAACACCCACGATGATAAGCATCAGTACAAGGGCTGTCTTCATAGCCGACCTCTCTTTCTGTGTGAATAGCCTCGGGAAAGGGGGCTCGAGGCAATTGTGATGACCGCGAATGACATGGCGGTCAAAAAGTACCTTCTCGCGTACCAGCGTAACCGACCGATCTGCGCTGGACAAGATCGTTGGCATCTGGTACCGCTCCATGGCACGTCGGAAAGGCGTGGACCGCGGTGCCTTCATCGCCAAATGGATGTGAGAACGAAGTACAGAACTGGCTTCGCGAGGATCGGTCGTTTCAGCACAGGGTTCAATGTGAGAGCCAAGAAGACCCCATCCCTTTGTATAGCGCTACAGATACTCTTGGTGGCATTCGCACTTGCCGGATTCCTGGTCACGGCTTGGCAGCAGCGGACGGCCATCAACCTCAGTGAAACCGCCGGCGGTCAATACCCCTATCTTCGCGAGGCCGCACGTATGGCTACGGAAGGTGTGACATCGTATCTCGGCGACCGAAATCGCAATCCGCTTTATCTGGCTTTGCTGTCTACTGTCCATGATGAATCGCATGCAGTCTATTTCATCCGTGCCACGTCGTTCGCGGTGTTTACCTCCGGACTATGGCTGGTCTTGCTCGCATTCCTGCTTTGGGGTGTGTTGAAGCAATTCGGTGCGACAGGCTTCATGGTCACGGCCACCGCCTGGTTGCTGTATCTTCCAACGGCTTCATTCGTGCAGGCGGAACTGTTGTTCTATCTGCTGTTCCTGCTCGCTTATCTTTTTTCCGCGAATGCTCTCATGAACCGTTCTGCCTGGACGGCGGCCATGGCGGGCGTGTTGACGGGGTTGGCGTGGTTAACCAAGGCATCCGGTCTGATCATGTTGCCGATTGTGCTGGCGGGCTTTCTTGTCGTCGGGTTGCGAGATGTGAGTGCAAAAAGAAGCCTGCGTCCGCGACTTGTCGGCGGACTGGTTTTTCTGCTTGCATTCGGTGCGGTGACCGCGCCGCTCTGGTGTGCCAACTGGAGTCACTTCGGTTCACCGTTTTATAACGTCAATTCGCGATTTTACATGTGGTTTGACAGTTGGTCTGAAGCCAGGCGTTTTTCCATCCAATGCCTGCCCGAGCAGTCGTTTCCGGTTGATTGCGAGCAAGTGCTACCCGGCCCGGTGCAGTACTGGAAAACTCATTCAGTGGCTCAGATTTTCGCTCGATTGTCATCAGGCTTTGCCGCACAGATGACGCACCTTGTGGCTCATCCGATGACGAAATACGTGCTGGCGATCTGGCTGTTGAATGTCTATTTGATGTT
>JBMYUM010000337.1:0-4936 GCA_049605375.1 Phycisphaerae bacterium
AATTCTGGCAGCATCTGATTGATCATGACGTGGAGCCCAGTGAAATCTCGGCCGACGACATGCGTCTGCATATGATCGCGTTGAGCCAGCGCGGTCTGGCACTCTCGTCGATCGTACGCCACTTCGCGTCGACGAAGATGTTCCTTCGTTTTCTCTACAGCGAAGGCATCCTGAAGCGCGATGTATCGACGCTGCTGGAATCGCCCAAACGCTGGCGCACGATTCCCAACACGGTCCGCTACACACAGGTCAAAGCACTCCTTAACGCACCCGAAATCACTGACGAATATTATCTTCGCGATCGCGCCCTGCTGGAGTTGTTGTATGCAACGGGCATGCGTGTCAGCGAACTGGTCAATCTGCCGATCGATCAGATCAATCTTTCACTCGGGTACGTACGTTGTATTGGCAAGGGGCAGAAAGAGCGGATCGTTCCGGTTGGTCGCTATGCGATCGACGCGCTTGAAGCCTACCTCGAACACCTGCGTCCGAAACTTCTCGGCGAGCGCCATACCGATGCGGTCTTCCTGTCGCGTACAGGCCGACCGCTGGACCGAAGCAACATCTGGCGCATTGTTCGCAAGTATGCCCGCCTTGCCGGCATCGAAGAGCCGCTGTCTCCGCACACGTTGCGGCACTGCTTTGCGACGCACTTGCTTGCCGGTGGCGCCGACCTGCGAATCGTACAGGAACTGCTGGGCCACGCCGACGTAACCACCACGCAGGTCTACACGCACGTCGACGAAGCACAACTCAAGCACGTTCACAGCAAGTACCACCCGCGACTCTAGTACCGCTGAACCCCGCCGCCTGATCGCGGATCGCGAACTCAACCCCGCCGCAGAATATCCAATCGATCCCACGAGTAGATCCCCGTGTCATGCGTGTCCGTGAAGAGGAACTGGATCGCGTAGTTCCCGACCAGCTCCATTTTTTCGATGCCCGTATCACGTGGTACGGTCGCCAGATCGAGAATACGCATGCCCGTTCGTTCATCCACGCAGGCCGCGCAAGCACACTCGCACCGAAGATCGTAGGCGGTGTAGACGACGACATCGCCCGGCGACCAGGTGATCTCCAATTCCCGTGACTCGCGTTTGTACTTGATTCCCTGCGGGGCGGGTCGCATAATCGCATCTCCGTCTTAAACGTCAGTATGCAGCGGCAGCGTGACACCTGCCGTGCCGCAACGCTCACAAGGTCTACCATGTGAGCCTGCACCGCGAAAGGATATGGCATGCGAATCTCTGTTTTCGTGATCGCACTGTTGGGTATCACCATGGGGTGCAGCCCGAAGTCTTCTTCGTCCGATGCGTCTCAGTCGTCGCAATCCGCGTCAACGAGCGATACATCAGGGCGTCTGCTGCCCACTCCGGCGGAGCCAGAAAAGCAGGAAAATGCGGAGACGCCGGCCGCGGCTGCCAGAACCGAAGCGGAGATGATCCTGCCGCCCAAAGCGTTCGACCTGCAGCAGGAAGGTTGGACCTATGTGGATGTGCGAACCGTGGACGAATTCACCGAAGCGCATCCATCGGGGGCCTGGAACGTCCCCATCAAGATCAACAACAATGGCTCATTTGAGCAAAACGGCGACTTCCTCAAGATCATGGAAGCGAACTTCCCCAAAGACACACCGATTGTCTGCGGCTGCCGTTCCGGCCGACGTTCGCAACTCGCCGCGGATTTGCTTCTTCAAGCCGGCTATGACAACGTTTTCAATATGGCAGGCGGCATGGTGGGTGGTCAGGGTGAAGATGGCCTCGTGAAGGGCTGGCAGGAATCCGATCTCCCGACGGAAGAGGGGGACGGCGCGGAAAAGAGCTATCAGTTACTCCGGCAGCAGGCGGGCGAATAGGATGACCGACCAGCAGCAAGTAACCATTCGAACGGCTGAAAGCAATGCTGATCTTCGGCGTTGCTTCCCGGTGGTCCATGAGCTTCGACCCCACCTGGATGAATCATCCTATCTTGCCCAGGTGTCGAGACAGGCAAACCAGGGCTATCGTGTCGCGTTTGCGGAAGCGCAGGGAAGCGTTGTTGCCTACGCCGGCTACCGGTTTGCTGAGATGCTCGCCTGGGGTAAGACGCTGTATGTGGACGATCTGGTCACCGCATCCGCCCATCGCTCTGATGGCTATGGCGGGCTCCTTTTTGACTGGCTCGTGGACCAGGCGAAGTCTGAGGGATGCGACGAATTCCATCTCGACAGCGGCGTCCAGCGATTCGCCGCTCATCGATTCTACCTGCGCAAACGCATGGACATTACCTCACATCATTTCGCCATTTCGCTTCGCTGATACGGTTCGCACCTAAACTATTCCCTGACAGGATATTAAGGTTGTGCGAAGACGGCGTGCAGGTTGTGGATTGTTTGTGCGGAAGCACGTACCATGTTCACATGATTGCTAAGCAATGCCCTATTACCATGCCTCGACACCTCTGGACGCCTGAAGAACGCGCTACGCTGATTTTCGTGGTTCGGGACGGCGAAGTGCTTCTCATTCACAAAAAGCGCGGTATCGGAGCCGGCAAGATCAATGGCCCGGGAGGGCGACTTGATCCAGGTGAGACGCCGCTGGAGTGTGCGGTGCGTGAGGTTCAAGAGGAGCTGTGCGTGACGCCGACGGGCTTGCGCGAGAGCGGTGAGTTGCGATTCCAGTTTGTTGACGGTTACTCCATGCTGGTCTACGTCTATCGTGGCTCGGACATCGAGGGGGAGCCGCAGGAAACGGATGAAGCGTCGCCTATCTGGACGCCGCTATCCGGCATTCCCTACGATCGCATGTGGCGGGACGACCGCTACTGGATGCCCTTGCTGCTCGAGGAAATCTACTTCGAAGGTGATTTCCTTTTCGATGACGATCGGCTCCTCGACCACAACGTCCGAACATTCTCACGTTCACTTTGCCCGACGTCCGAGTTCATTACTTGATATGCTTTCCTAGGAAAGTTGCCCAGTGGGCATCCGGTTCAGCGTTCAGCGAGTGATCGGGTGCCATGCTTGGATTCGCCGAAGGCGGAGGCAAGCATGCATGATGACAATTCACAATTATAGGGGTCGATGGAGCTATCGGTTGGTGTACGCTCCAATCATGCTCAAGCACCGATTCTGAGCATGTGATGCGTCTGCACCATTCGACCCTATCATGACGTCGCCTAACAGGAATGATCAAGAAAAGTTCAGGAAGAGTTGCCGGCGTTACAACATCCCCGGCCACGCGCATTCGTTGACGTTCTCATGCTACCGACGGCAGCCATTCTTCTCCACGGCCATGAGTTGTCAGTGGTTTATTGACGCGCTGTCTGCGGCACGGGAGAAGTACGAATTCGATCTCTGGGCATACGTACTGATGCCAGAACACGTACACCTGCTGATTTATCCTAGAAAAGAAAAATACTCTATCAGCAACATACTCCGTAGTTTGAAGTGGCCAGTTTCAATGCAGGCTCGGAAATATGCATTTGAAAATCAATCTATCGTTTTAGCGCCGATGTGGCACAGGCTTTCAGAGGGGAGAGCGGCAACTCGATTCTGGCAACGCGGTGGAGGCTACGACCGAAACTTGCATAATTCGCGGTTGATTTACAACACGATTGAGTACATCCATCGAAATCCGATCCGTAGGGGGCTTACAGATCTGCCTGAGAACTGGAACTGGTCGAGTGCTGCATATTATCTCAGAGGATGGGATGTTCCGATCGTACCTGATCTAGAGAGTCTTCCGAACAAGAGCTGGTTCTGAGTCCTCGGGCGTGATGGGTAATAGGCTTGCGGCCAAGGTAGACAGGAGGTCTTCGGTTGGGTGCCATGCTTCGATTCGCCGAAGGCGGAGGCAAGCATGCATAATGACAATGGAAGCATGCGTCTGTCGATGGTGTTGCCGGTTGATCGAGTTCGTTCGTAAACATGCTCAGACCTGAGGTCTGAGCATGGCACCCCACGATGGGGGAGCCATCCGTCCGGACATTCTCACGTTCACTCTGCCCGACGTCTTGACCGTCCAACCACAAAAAAAGGGTGTCCCGCCCGGACACTGATCCAAGCACGACACCCTGAGCAGAGAACTAGTTTCGTAAGCAGTCTATGCGTTCTCAAGTCGCGGACGCATCATCAGCGTCGCGACGATAATCAGACCGCCAAGCATGACCAGCAAGCCCCACTCCGAAGCTGCCGGTACAGGTGTTCCGTTGAAAAATTGCATCTCAAAGGGTTCGGACGCGGTGTAGCCGGTCGAACCGGCGTCAACGACGCGGAACGTGGCCGTCCAGATCGATGCCGTCGGATCGAAAGACGGATCATTGGAATCGGCATGCCACGTCAGGTGCTCGTGGAGATTGTCGTCACCCAGAAGAATACTCTCGCCCGGCTCATCAATCAGCGTGCCGAGCCCAGGCCCCCATGCTTTGAATCCAGATCCAATGGACACGGCCTCGATCGAGACGATCGCACCATCGGCGAGCTTGAAGAAATCGTTGGCAGGATCGTCGACGACTTCTTCCGCATCGAAACCCGGGTTGCCACTCGAGAAACCATCAAGGATGCCATCAACGGGGCATAGGCTGACCGGATCGCCAACCGAGACCTCGCCCGATTGAATTACCAATTGGCCTGCACCACTTCGCCCAATAAGGATGTCACTGTGAACGCCGCATTGCGCAACCGCTTCGTTCGCATTACTCACGACCAAGCATGCAACGGCAACGACCTGAAAAAGCCTCTTTCCCCCAAGGCTCCATTGGCCTGACCACTTCGTCATAACAGCAATCCCTCTCTTTCGTGCAGTGGTTCAAAAAAGGGGATGGGCGGCCCCGACCCACCCATCCAACCCACAGGTTACCGCGGTAAACCAAATCCAATTTGGAACCACCCCGAATGCAACAATGACCATTTCAGAAATTTATGCAAATCAAGTCAAAAAGGCAAGTGAGCTTTAAT
>JBMYUM010000338.1:0-4912 GCA_049605375.1 Phycisphaerae bacterium
TGGCTCGGATCGCCTCAGACGCGCGTCGTGCCGCTGCAACCGCTACACTCGACGCGTTCTCCCGCACATACTCCTGCCCGCTTTCAACCTCTTTTCCAACATCACCCACAATATCACGAGCCACGAGTCCGTCTTCGTAGGTAGAGCCGCCATCTCCCAACAATCGGGAAACTTCGTGGCGAATCGCCTTGGTCTCCTCGCAAAGGGACGTATCGTCGAGGACGAACCGGCAGTGCTCTTCCAAAACACGAAGCGCTTCACGCGCCCGGTTCATGTTGGCGTCAAGTATTCGCAAGACCATCAAGCGGTCGGTCGAATCCATGGGTGTCCCTTTCATTCCCTTTTCCGGCCCCGGCATTCTGGGTGTCTTCGCTTCCCCAGGTGTCCTTGCTTCCCATTCGACATCCGGTTCTTGTGGGTGTCCTCAATTTCTCTAGGATGACCCAACTTGATTCTACGGCCCTCCGGACAAACGGACATGCATCGCGAACCACTTTTGGCACTTCTCGGCAGATACCGACCGACCGAGCCCCATCAACAGGACGCACACGCACGACTGCTGGCGTTCGTCCGGGAGCATCCGGACTGCCTGAGTCGTGATCTCGCCGTCGGGCATATCACCTCGTCCGCCTGGATCGAGAATCATGACTGCACCTGCGCACTACTGACCCATCACCGGAAACTCGGCAAGTGGCTGCAGTTGGGTGGCCATGTCGACGGCGAGCCGGATGTCTTGAAGAGTGCAATTCGGGAAGCCCAGGAGGAATCCGGGATTGATACGATCGAGCCGGTACATAGCGAGATATTTGATCTCGACATTCATGAAATCCCAGCGTACGGCGGCACCCCGGCGCATTTCCACTATGATGTCCGGTTCTGGCTGCGTGCGACGCAAGATGTCCCGTATGTCGTGAGTGAAGAATCAATCGACCTCGCCTGGGTGACACCCAGCGAGTTTTCCGGTTACCCTACGGACGAGTCGGTCGTTCGACTTCACCGCAAATGGCTGAATGTGCGGCGTGCGGACGCTCGACCCCAGTAAACGACAAGTACGTCTTCACGTGTAGCGGAGTCAGCAACCATGAGTGCCAACCGGTTGGCCAATCGCCTGTGTTTCGTCACCCGATCGCGATTCAAAAACGCGCCCCCTTTCCTCTTATTGGTCGCTGCGATAGCCGGCCTGTCCGGCTGCCAGACTCAGGATCCGGCGGAGGGCTTCGTCCAGTACATGAACAGCCTTCCGGAAGAGGAGCGCCTTCCCGAATGGGACAAGACGTATCAGCTGATGTCACGTCCAGCACCGCAGGCCGGAGACATCGCTCCCGATTTCACCCTGGATACATACGATGGAAGCCGTGCGGTCACACGCAGTCGCATTCAGGGGGATCGCCCCATGGTCCTGATCTTCGGCAGTTACACGTGACCGCCTTTCCGTCGCCAGGCTGGCGACCTGCAGCGTTTCTATGATCGTTATAAGGACGACGCGGCGTTCCTGTTCGTGTACATCCAGGAAGCCCATCCGTCCGACGGCTGGCAGCTTCCCGTCAACGAACGTGAAGATGTTGTCTACCGTCGCGCCAAGAGTAATACGGAACGAAAAGCCGTTGCCTCGCAATGCCGGGGTGATTTGAAGCTCTCCATTCCCTGCGTGGTCGACAACGTGGAGAACGAGGTCGACAACATGTATGCCGGTTGGCCGGAACGCATGTTCGTCATCGCACCGGATGGCCGAATCGCTTACGCAGGTGAGCAGGGCCCCTGGGGCTTCAAAGTCGACGAAACACGGCAGGCACTCAAGGACGTCCTGGGAAGGTCTCAGGATTCAGGTACGCCGTAGCGTCCGATTGTCATTGAACCAGTAGAGCAATCCCAGTGATCCGACCCTTGCAGCGGCACGAACAGATCGCCATCCATGGCTTTACCTTGATCGTGGCCCTGGTGACGTGGAAGCACCTCGCGCTGGGCCCCTGCTTCGCCGACTGCGGTGATCTGCAACTCGGTGCAGGTACCGCCGGCATCATGCATCCTCCGGGATATGCCGTTTACGTCACCATCGGTTACCTGCTCAGCGCGATTCCGGGTTTCGGCCCTGCGACCACCATCAGCCTGGCATGCTGGGGGTCGGGATTACTTGCCGTCCAATTGGCATTGCGGTTGCTCCTTCGGCTAGGTGGAAACGTCTACCTGGGAATCGCCGCACTGACACTGTGGCTTTCCGAACTTGAAGTCTGGATCGGATTTGTCAGTCCGGAAGTCTACCTGCCAACCATCGCACTGGTGCTTGGTGCCACGATGTTGGCATGCCGATTTGAAGACTCTCGGAAAACCCATTTTGCCTGGCTGGCCGCGTTGTGTCTCGGTTTGGCCGTCGCCAGTCGCCCGGGTGTCATTCTGTATCTCGTCGGAATCCTTCCCCTGGTGTATGGCCTTGTCGCCGGAAGCAAACGACGAAACGAAAGTACGTCAGACGAACGGGACGACACCGACCCACAGCAGCAGATAACGCCCGAAGCCTCGCCTGGACACCCGTTGGTCAACATCTTGATATTTGGCCTGTGCCTCGCAATGCCCTCCGTTTATGCCGTCACGTTCACGATGATCCGCGATCGCGAATCAACAACGCACAACTACATAGCGGAATACAACGAGGCACACGGCACGCTACCCGCCAACAATTCACTGGGTGCCGGCTGGGAACGTGTCACGTGGCTCATGACAGGCCGTGAATATGCGGATGAGACGGCAAAGACCTGGACAGACGTTAAACGGAAGTGGCGATGGTTACGCGGCCGCATCTCCATGAACAGACTAAGCCGTGCCATGCCGATCGTCATCGGAAAAACAACGGTCATGGTTCTGCTTGTCGGCTTCGGGATTTGTACAGCCATCGCGTTGGTTGCGCGACGAAAAGAGAGTCCGGTCGCCTTGTCCATGCTCGTCGGCATGGCGATCGGTTCGTTCCTTTACACCATGCTTTACACGGTGCAGGGTGACGGGGCCGACATCATGCCGATCGGCCTTTCGATGATGATGCTGAGTTGCCTGGGTTTTTCCACGCTGCTTCGCCCGGATCAGTCAAGTAAAGGGATGGGGATCAGTGTTGTCATTGCGCTGTCCATGATCGCGTTTCTGGTCAATGACATTTACAACCGCAAGGCATCCGCAAATTACAATGACGCGTCGGCTTTCCTCAAGGAGGTCGATCTCCAGAGTCTTCCGGAAAACGCCATCATTATGTGCAGTTGGGGAAAGGCGACGCCACTCTGGTACGCGCAGGCGTTCGAGGTATCGCGCGACGATATTGATGTGATGCGAAGAGCGCCGGTACGTTGGCGAGAGCTCGTCGTCCCGACGGAAGCAAACCCTAACCCGGAACGCATTGACGATACCCGGCCGATCTTCTCAACCGGTCAGCCACCGGCACTCGATGGCTTCACCGTCGTTCCGTTCCGCAATCTCTTTCGCTGGGTACGGCAGGAGGCGTCTACGCCGTCACCGGATCAGGCGGACTCTACCGAATCCCCCTGATCACCGGACAACAGCAGAATCAGGCGACTTTCGAACAGACTTTCTCGGCGGCGTCCGTCAGGTCATCCGCTGGAATGAGAACCGGAAGATTGGCTTCCTTCAGCAACTCACGTGCCCGCTCGACGTTGGTACCTTCCAATCGAACGACGACCGGCACCTCAAATCCAATCTCTTTGGCTGCCGCGATGAGCGCTTCCGCGATCGTGTCGCACTTGGCAATTCCACCAAAGATGTTGACGAGAATTCCCTTGACCTTGTCATCCGAAAGAATGATGCGGAACGCTTCGATGGCACCGTCCTTGGTAACCGAACCACCCACGTCGAGGAAGTTAGCCGGCTCACCGCCATGAAGTTTGATGATGTCCATCGTTGCCATGGCAAGCCCAGCGCCGTTCACGAGACAACCGATGTTTCCGTCCAGCGCGATGTACGAAAGGTTGTGGTCTTTCGCGCGAAGCTCCATCGGATTCTCTTCCGTTGGATCAAACATCTCCTGCAGGACCGGATGACGGAAGGTCGCATTGTCATCGAAGTTCATCTTCGCATCGATCGCGAGAACTTCACCGGCAGGCGTACGAACAAGTGGATTCACTTCAGCCAGGGCACAGTCGTACTTGTAGAAAACGTTGACAAGGCCGCGAATCACCTTTGCACAGGACTTCATCTGTTCCTTCTCGGTGAATCCGAGTGCAGCGACCAGTCGTTGCACCTGGAAACCCAGAATGCCGAGATGCGGGTGGAGCCATTCCTTCACAATGGCGTCCGGGTTCTTTTCGGCCACAACCTCGATTTCCACACCGCCCTCTTTCGATACCATCACCACCGGGCAGCGTCGCGCACGGTCAAGAACAACCGCGACGTAGTATTCACTTTCGATATCAACGGCTGACGCGATCAGCAGCTTCTTGACTTCGATGCCTTCCGGCCCGGTCTGAACCGAGACCATCTTGTTCGACAACATGAAGTCGGCAGCTTCGCGCACCTCATCCGCCGTCTGACACAATTTCACGAAACCCGCCTTACCGCGACCACCGGCAAAGACCTGGGCCTTCACGACTGCCTGCCCGCCGATCTTTTCAAATGCAGCAACGGCAGCGTCCACCGACTCCACCACATCGGATGCGGGAACGGGAACACCGGCATCGGAGAGCAACTGACGTGCTTGATATTCGTGTACTTTCATCTCATTTCGTCCTGTATCAAACCGCGGGCATTGGCCTCGATTCTATCTTCTTCCAACAACGTGGATTGCCAACAAATTGGATTGAACGCCTTGCCCCTCCCGATGATCCCCTCAAAACCCGGCCGGGGGGCGTCAATGAGCCAGAGAGCATCACGGAACCACCTTCATTTGGCAAGTGCTCAACCCCAAAAAGCGACTCGA
>JBMYUM010000339.1:0-4889 GCA_049605375.1 Phycisphaerae bacterium
TGGCCTGGCACTGTGTCCTCGTGATGTAACCCAGGTACAGCCGCTTGTTGACCCGACCGGGTCGCACGTCTTCCAGAATGTGGTGGGCGATTTCACCGTCAGCGGGGCCGTGCCCACGCAGACCAACAGCCCGCAGCTGCCGAATCTGAATATCACCCATACCGGTAATGAGTAAACCGCGTCGCCCGCGTTGGTTCCATTCCAAACCCCGTCTGTCCTGCACGTGTTTTCAGGCACGCTGCTTCCAGTCACCCGCCCAATTGTCCGATAACACGATAGGTGCGCATCCGAACTGATCGGTCAAAGTGCCGAAGCCGAGCGCGCGCCCCCGACGTTATCAGTATGAAAAGATCGCCAACCGGCGAGCGTCCAGGTCGTCCCTTTTCTTGACATGGCCTGGGCACAACGTGACGATCCATGCCCCGCGCGGCGCGATCTGGTTGAAAAGAACCTCACGCCGACCGGTCGTGACGCATGACTGGGCGACGCAAGACTGGGCAATGGACCTGTGCGGAACCGTGGGGATCGCACGGATGAGAACGATCTGAATCAGGGACGAACGAATCGCAATGAGCGACCTGCCTTACGACAATCTGCCGCCAAGCCCATCGCCGAGCTACGCTCGGGCAGCGATCGGTGAGGTTCGTCGCTCCATCGAACGCCCGTCTCGAATCGGTGTCCTCATCCTGATCTGCCTGTTTCTGCTTCCGGTGTCGTTGGTACCGGCCAGTCGTGGTTCACTCATCCGTATTCCGCCACTGCCGACAGCGTGGTGGACCGTCTACCTTATGATGGCCTTCGGGTGTGTCGCCGTTCTCTTTCGAATCGTGGCTTCCAACCGTCGGCCCAACACGGCAACCACACGACTGTTCTGGATCCCGTTCGTGTTGCTGAGCGGCTGGCAACTTGTCTCCCTGGTATGGAATGGTCAGGAGAATGTCTTCCGCTGGTATTCCATCATTCAGTCACTTGCGATGTGCGCCGCCACAACCGCCGCTTTCGCCATGTGCTCAGGATTGAGTTTCGGACGCCGTATGCAGATTGCGGGCGGGCTGACCGTCGTGATCGGTGGTATCGTTCTTGTCTACGCTGGCCTTTCGTTTGTCTTCCCCAGTCTGCGCCCCAGTACGGAATTCCTCGATCGAACCTCCGCAACGCTCGGATTCATCCGTGTCTTCGGACCGTTGGGAAAACCGACGACGCTGAACTTCATTATGCTGCCGGCCCTCGGTGTCTGCATTGGCATGGTCTACATTCCAAGCATCCTCAGACCCTTCTGGCTCGGCCTTGCTTTGTTCTTCCTCGCTGCCATCATCGGAACCGGTAGCCGTGGAGGTATTCTCTGCCTCGGAACCTTCGCACTGCTCATGGTTCTCTTTGCCGGGTACCGCGTGCTCTTTGTGCTGATTCCCGGCGCTCTCGCCTTGGCTGCTGTGGTGGCCGTCGTTGGGGTGCCGGAACGATTTCGTTCCTTTGAAGACAGCGCGCGATTCGCGACCTACGAAACCGGCTGGTACGCCTACAGCCAGGACCCGGCAACGATCCTGCTGGGAAAAGGACACGGCTCCCTCTATTCCAAACTCCATGACGATACGATGAGAAAAATGCTCAGTGAAGATCGCTGGTATCTGCTCGATCATCGTACGGAATTCGGTTACTCGCTGCGTAACAGCCATTCCGCCTTGCTGCGATCGCTTTATGAAACGGGCTTGCCCGGATTGTGCCTGACGATCATTCCCCTGACCTGGGTTGCATTCAGACCCTTCAGCCGAGGGTTTCGCAAGGCACCGCAACCCTACAGAACACTACTGCGAACATCCTGGGCCGGTACGGTTTCCGTGCTACCCTATTTCTGCTTCGAGGAATTCTTTATCGCTTCATTCTGGATCGTGTTGATCTGGTCGATTTATGCGGTGTGTATGGCTGAAAGCATGGAAGTCATACCGGAGCCGCAAGCGGCCCGAACCCGATCGCCGCGCGGCATGCCGGCAACCCATTAGTCACGAGCGCCAGGCTGCCGACGTTTTGTACACCGAGTGCCATCTGTTTCGTCGCAGAAGGCGAACCTGAGCTTGCGCGCAAAAACAACATTCGTTGCCTATTTCTCACCTGCTTTGTATCGTCATCAAACGAAACACCGCGTGTTCCCACGTATTTCCTGAACCTAAGAAAGGTCATCCGACATGGACGTGCTGAGACGAAATCAGAATCGTACCGCTACTTTTACCCGCATCTGGTTACCCGTCCTGGCCATTGCGATGGTGATCGTGCCGGCCTGTGGCCTCACACGTGGAAGGACCGTCAGTCAGCGCGGCCCGGAATCAAACCCCGAGCGTGAGACATCATCCAGAAGGCAACGGACCGACGGCGGTGGTTCGTCCCGCCGTAACGAACCCGTTGACGCGGGCACCAACAACGGACGTGTGACGGAAATCGCGCAGAGTGATTTCAATGCCACCGACAGCACATCCGTATTGCAACGCGCCATCAATTCCGATGCTGATACCGTCGTCGTTCCCTACACCGGGCGTCCATGGATCGTGCGACCGTTGAACCTGCGCAGCAACCTTCGTTTGATCCTCGAGCCGGGGGTCGTCCTCGAAGCTAAGAGAGGAGCATACAAAGGAAAGTATGACAGCGTGTTGCTGGCAAAGAACATGAGCAACATTTCCATCCTTGGTTATGGCGCATCCATTCGTATGCATCGCGATGACTACAAGGGAAGCGGCTACGAAAAAGCAGAATGGCGGCATGGCATCTGCCTCCAGGGCGCGGTTGATGTAGAGATACATGGTCTCCATGTCGCCGAGACCGGTGGTGATGGGCTGTACATCGGGCCTACCTGGGACAGCGCCAGAAACGAATGCCGTAACGTCGAAGTGACGGACTGCCATTTCGATAAGAACTATCGTCAGGGCATTACGGTTGTTGCCGGAACCAACATTCGTATCGAAAACTGCAAGATGACTGGAACCGCTGGTATCGCTCCGCAGGCCGGCATCGACCTTGAACCGTCGCACCCGCGTGACAACATGGTCGCCATTCTGGTCAAGAATTGTGTGGCCGAAGGAAACGCGGGAAGTGGGATCCTTGCCAACCTGACGAGGCTCAGTAACAAGAGCAAGCCGGTTTCCATCCGTGTTGAGAATTTCCTCGTTCGCGATTCGGTCCAGCCGGGTATCCGCGCCATCCTCAGAGAAGATTTTGGTGCAGAAGGCTATCTGGACTTTGTGAACTGCACGGTTGAAACCACTCGCTACGCCGGCGCCGTTGTGATCTGGGATCCGGGAACGAAGATACGACTCTCCTTTGAAGACTGTCGATGGTCAAACGTCGCCCGTCGCAGCGGTGAGCCTCCCTTCCACATTGAACTGCCGAACAAGAACCCCGGCCAACGAGGCAGTACGATCGAATTCAAGAACGTACGTATCTTCGATGACAAGAACCGCGAACCGATTCGACTGACGGGCAAGGGTGAAAAACTGTTCCGAAATGTGAAAGGTGAGATTACCGTCCGCGGTAACCGTTCCAGCGTACGGGAACTGAGCGAGATGCCAAACCTCAAAGTGAAGTCTAAGTGATGATGGCTCAGGGAGTACCGCGCCCGCCTCATATAAACTGGACATCGCCTTACAGATTCAACTACCATTAAAATAGGGTGGACTTTGTTCGGGTGTAACTGGCAGGATTGTCAGCCTGTTGCAAGCCGACAAACGTCTACCCTTGCGTCCAAACAACTATCCAGACTCAGTCCGACGACGACTCGTGACGAGCAAGGGCGTGCGCATTCCGCGCTTCCAGCAGGAGCGCTGCGCCCACCAGGAAATGGGGATTGAAAGCATGACATCTTACTTGCGCCTGACCTTTGCAGTTACGACCGTGGCCACTGTCGCCGGAATGTTCTGGTTTGTTACCGGGAACTCCTCAACTGTCTCGACGGCGGATCCAACCAATCCAAGCACGACGCGGGACGTCGCGGCAAGTCCGCGTTCGTACCGTGCCGAGGTGCGGGTTGATTCTACGGCGAACAGCGTATCAAAGACCGATGCTGGCATTTCTCGCAGGCTTCCGACCACGGTTGTTGCGAAACGCAAGAAGTTTCACGTCAACGGATTGAAGCGCGCCGATCAACCCGATCAGGCTGAGGCGTTCTTCTTCGAGCAACGACTGTCGGCCAACGTGCCACAGTATCCCACCAAGAAGTTGCAGGATACCGCACGGAAGATGAGAAACCGCGCCAACAACGCGAACATTGCAGGAGGTTTTGTTCCGCCGGTTACCGAGATCGGACCGGGGAACATTGGCGGACGTACCCGAGCCCTCGTCATTGATCCGACCAATCCTGATATCATATTTGCTGCCGGTGTGGCCGGCGGTGTCTGGAAATCGACGGATGGTGGTGATTCATGGAATAACTCAGACGACATGTTTGCCAACATGGCTGTCTGTGCTCTCGTTATGGATCCCACGAACCCATCAATCTTGTACGCCGGAACCGGCGAAGGATTTTTCAACGGCGACGCTGTTCGCGGCTTCGGCATCTATAAGACAACGGATGCCGGCGCGACGTGGAATCTCCTGAATGGGACGGTTAGCGGTGTACCGGATGGGGCGTTCTTCCGTGTGAATAAACTCGCGATCAGCCCGGCTGACCCGGATGTCATCTACGCTGCGACGCGATTCGGTGTTTGGAAGAGTATCGATGCAGGCATGAACTGGAATGTGCTGCTCGAAAACACGATTTTCGTTGACGACCCCGCGATACCGAATGCCAATGGCGCGAACGCCGGTTGTTTGGATATTGCTGTTTTGCCTGATACGGCGCCAGGGCCAGATACCATCCTCGCCGCGTTTGGCAGTTTCAACCCGGATGGTCTGTTCCGATCGAT
>JBMYUM010000340.1:0-4886 GCA_049605375.1 Phycisphaerae bacterium
CAGAAACCGGTGAGTACTACCTCAAGGGAGGAGCCGACAGCCCGGAGAACTTCCTTGGCTATTGGGAATTTGATCAGACGTTTGACAACGGCGGCCTGGCCACTCCCGGCTTGATCGATGGCCTGCATCGGTTTGAACCGCACGTTCAGGATTGGAATCCGGGTGATCCGACCTGGCAGGGTGACAAAGGCCGGGGAATCATTGGCGCGCTCAACTACCTGAGTGGACAGGGAATGAACAGCGTTTACTTCCTGACGTTCAACGTTGCCGGCGGCGATGGCGAGGACACATGGCCCTGGACCTCCCCGACGGAGCGCCTTCGCTACGACTGCAGCAAGCTTGATCAATGGGAAGTTGTTTTTACCCATATGGATCACGTTGGTATTCAACTGCACGTCGTCACCCAGGAGACGGAGAACGATCAGAATCTTGATGGCGGAAACCTGGGACTTCAGCGCAAGCTGTATTACCGTGAACTGGTCGCCCGCTTCGGGCATCATCACGCCCTGATCTGGAACCTGGGTGAAGAGAACTCCAACTCCAACAACCAACGCAAGGCCTACGCAGACTACATACGCGCCCTGGATGTCTATGAACACCCGATCACGGTGCATACGTTCTTCAACGCTGCGCCGGGTTACTACGACGATCTGTACGGTCATCCCACATTTGAAGCGACATCCCTTCAGGGAACCGGTACGAATTACAATGACTGGGCCGTACAAATACGGGAGCTTTCGGCATCCGCCGGCCGCAAATGGGCTATCTTTGGTGATGAACAAGGTCCACGTGTCGATGACAATCTCAACAATCTCGACACGCTGCGCGAAGGTTCGCTTTGGGGCAATCTGATGGGCGGCGGCGCCGGCGTGGAATGGTACTACGGATACCAGGGGACCTTCGGTGACGTCCAATCCGAAGACTGGCGTGACACCGAAGGACTATGGGAAGATACCAAGCACGCATTGGACTTCTTCCAAAGTCATCTGCCGTTTGAGGTCATGGAACCGGCGAACAACCTCGTCACCGGCAGCAACTTTTGCCTTGCGTTGCCTGGCGAGGTGTATGCGGTCTATCTACCGGGTGGCGGTTCGACCACACTTGATCTACAGAACAACGCAGGCTCGTTTACCGTACGCTGGTATAACCCTCGTGAAGGCGGCGGGCTGCAAACGGGAAGTGTCACGACCGTGAATGGACCGGGCACCGTGTCACTCGGCAATCCGCCAAGCAACAGTGGTCAGGACTGGGTTGTGCTTGTGGAAAGGAACTAGCTGGCGTAACCCCAGAGCCGCTTCTGGAAGCGTGGTCTGACTGGATAAAGATGAGCAATGTAAGAAGGCGCCGCTCGTTACGGGTGGCGCCTTCCTGCTTTGTGCCCGCTCGAATTTCTACGTCTCATCCGGCTCATTCTTGAACGAAACAAGGGTGCCACACTCCGGACATGCGCCCGTCGTATTGCCAGTCATATCATAGCCACAAGCGTAACATGCGGGATAGTCTACGCGTTGCCAACGGAGGCGATTGTAGGTTGATGTTGCGACCCACCCCGTCCCGAACAAAGAAGCGAATGTCACGATCACGACAAGCAGCAGATCAGGAATTCTCCCGAGAACAGGCTGCGCACCGACGGATACCAACCACAGGCCAACGACAATCACCAGGAAAGACACCGGCGCGAGAACCAGGGCGGCCGACCAAGCGACCGACTTGGGATATCGATGCATGTAGTATTTCGGTGTCATCGCTCAATTCCTTGGTCCACGTGATTGGGAACGACTGGTGGATGAGCATACGTTCAATTCATCCAGCCGCCCTATTCTTATCGACGAATTCCGGTCGTCAATTCTGATCTATCCGGCAGACCCAGCCCTGCCGTATCAGCATGGCGTTTTCACGTGGCGGAGCTTGTGCGCTCAGATCGACATACTCGAAATAATCGGAGTTGCACTAAACACAACAAGCACTGGCGAGTATGCTTGGGATAGACCCGGTATGGCGGATAATCACGCAATGAGGCGATCAATGAATCGAGTACAGGTCCAACGAATCATTCAGCTGACGACGGCAGCCTTTGTCTTTTCAGCCATTGTAACCAGTACGTGGGGCCAAACCACGGGCACACCGTCCACCAGTGCTCAGCCCGAGAGCACAAGAAAGATGGTACGCATTCTTGCCGAGATCGCCGAGAAAGCGGACGCGCGGGCGAACGTCACCATCAAGACCGGTGAGCGTATTGCCTATCACATCAATCTTTTTGATAACGGCGACTCGGTTCCCACCAAACTGACGAACGGCATCATTGCCGGCATTGAGATGATCCGGGCGGGAAAACCGGACGATGCGATGGAGCAGTTTCGTCAGGTGCGGCGATTCATGATTGCTCGCAAGATTCCGCTCGACCAGCAGTCGACCAAGAACATCGGCGGACTCGTCGTCACAACACAGCTGCGCCAGGCCGAACAGAACAACTGCGTACTTCACTGCAGCCGTGGGTCATGCTTGATGCCCATCGGGAAGGACGGCATTCATAAGAATCCGCAGGGTTCGCGCGATGCCATCAAGACCATTGAGATGCTCCTCAACATAGAACCTGACAACCTTGCCATGCGCTGGCTTCTTTCGATCTGCCATATGACGTTGGGCCAGTACCCGGACCAGGTTCCGCCACAGTACGTCATCCCCCCCGCGACATTCGAATCCGACTACGACATCAAGGCCTTTCCCAATATCGCTCAGGAGTTGGGAATCAACGTCCTGGGTTTGTCGGGTGGTTCTGTGATGGAAGACTTCGACAACGATGGCTTCGTTGACATCATGGCTTCCGATTGGAGCTTGACCGGGCAGCTTCGGCTCTTCAAGAACAACGCCACGGGCACCTTTGATGACATCACCGAGTTGGCCGGTCTCGTTGGCGAAGTCGGCGGGTTGAATCTCACGCACGCCGACTACAACAACGACGGTTTTGCCGATGTACTGGTGTTGCGAGGGGCATGGCTCGGTGACAACGGGAAACACCCGAATTCCCTGCTGCGAAACAACGGTGACGGCACATTTACCGATGTGACGGAATCCGCTGGAGTCTACAGCACGGCACCGTCACAAACCGCAAGCTGGGCCGACTTCAACAATGATGGCTGGATCGATGTCTTTGTCGGCAACGAGTCCACGAACTCAGCCTATCCTTGCGAACTCTACCGGAACAACGGCGACGGTACGTTCACAAACGTCGCTGCCGCGGTCGGCCTGAATCACGTCGGCTTCGTCAAGGCTTCGTCGTGGGGCGACTTTAACAACGACGGTCTGCCCGATCTCTATCTATCCCGCATGAATCAACCCAACGTCCTCTATCAGAATATGGGAAAGGTGGGTTCCCACTGGAAGTTCGTCGACATGACAGCCAACGCCGGCGTCGCCGAGCCGGATAGGAGCTTTGCCACGTGGTGGTGGGATTATGACAACGACGGACATCAGGATCTGTTCGTCGCTGCCTTCTCCGGATTTCAAGGCAATTCTCTTGCGGATATTGCCGCGGATTACCTGGGCAAGCCTAACAACGCCCCCCGCGCCAAACTTTATCGCAATCGAGGTGACGGAACGTTCGAAGACGTTTCGCAGGCTTGTGCCATCGACCGCGCCATGCTCGCCATGGGAGCAAACTTCGGCGACCTCGACAATGACGGATTTCTCGATATGTACCTCGGAACCGGCGAACCAAACATGCAGACACTTGTGCCCAATCGCATGTACCGAAATAACGGTGGACGGTCATTTCAAAATGTGACCTGGTCCGGTCGATTCGGGCATCTGCAGAAGGGGCATGCCATATCTTTCGGTGACATAGACAATGACGGTGATCAGGACATCTACGCCGTGATGGGTGGCGCCTTTGCGGGTGACGTCGCCTACAATGCCCTCTTCTTGAATCCTGGCCATGATCACCACTGGCTGACGTTGAAACTCGAAGGCACGGCATCCAATCGCGCGGCCATCGGCGCACGCATCAAAGTTGCGTTTGCTACGCCATCCGGCAAGCGTGTCGTCTATCGAACCGTTGGAACGGGTGGAAGTTTCGGCTCCTCTACACTTCAGCAGGAGATTGGCCTGGCGAATGCAACTGAGATTGTTGCGGCCGACGTTCTCTGGCCTGGTGCCACCACGTGGCAATCGATCGGACCACTCAAGCTCGATCGAACCTACGTCATCACGCAAGGTCGTGCGAAACCGATCCCGATGATGACCTACCCTGTCCCCATGGCTCGACATCTCACCCCAACGACGGGCGGTTAGTTGGATCACCAGCAGCCGGCTCCTCCCTTGCGTGGCGCGGAAAGTTCAGCAGCAGTCGCGTGTGCAGACGCCGAAGGAGGAGCAGAGCCAGCGCGAATAGGATACATGCTACCGACCAGTCCAGCCCCTGCTTGGGAGGTGTCACTTTGAGTCGTACGACATCGAAGGCGGTCACCTTTTTGAGCGCTTCCTGCGGTGCAACACCATCCAGCAGATCGCGATGCAGCACGACGAGTTCCTGACTGCACTGGTTCGTGCTGTCCAGAGATCGATCGATACCAGCAGACGCCAGGAAACCGAGCATGACATCCTGATCGATGCCCTCCCCTGCCCGATAGCTCGACGTACCGTATTCGCCGTACTTGTAACGCCTTGACGACCGATCGATCTGAAATTCAGGCCACCTGACGTCGACTGTTGCCGTGACGTTTTGAATAATCCGTGTTCTCACGTAGGTTCGGCCGGCGAGACCATAGACCATGACATGCCACGATGTGTCATCGTTGGGAACAAGCTTCACCCGCCTCGGATCGTCGATGGGTACGGGTGCCGGTCGAACGGTGTGAAGAAAGACGTGGAGGATCGGTATCATGCCT
>JBMYUM010000341.1:0-4850 GCA_049605375.1 Phycisphaerae bacterium
TTTCTTGTCATCGCAAGCCTGATACTCTTCATGCTGCCCACGCTCATGATGGTCACCTTCGAAACGTATTTCGCACAAAAGATGAGTGTGGAAGAACGCGGCGAGATGATGAGGATGTGGGCCCCGACCGCAGAACAGTTGCAGGAGCAACTCGACATCTACCGAGGCTCCTTCATGACCCAACTCCCCGAACGATTCAAAGCATGGGCCAGCATGTTTGGATTCTTGATGTTCTTCATCTGGAGAATCCTCGGAAACATGCTCATCGGTATGGCGCTCTACAAGGCTGGTATTCTGTCTGCAAGAAAGTCAGAGACGACGCTCGGTGTTATCGCCGCCTTCGGTTTCGCGCTCGGATTACCACTCGCGGCTCTTGGAATACACCAGAACGCCGCGAACGGATGGACCATGGAGTTCAGCTTCGGAATAGGCAGCCTCTACAACTACGTGGGAAGCCTCTTGGCCGCTTTCGGTTGGATCGGACTCGTCACCGCGGTCTATCGAACCGGTGTCGCACCGAACGTCCAGGCACGATTCGCCGCCGTCGGACGAATGGCGTTTACGAATTACATCATGCACTCGGTGATCTGCACGCTGATATTCAACGGCCACGGACTGGGTTACTTCGGACACGTCAACCGAATCACACAGCTCGCCCTGGTGCTCGCCATCGGAGGATTCCAATTATGGTACTCACCATGGTGGCTTCGACACTTCCGATTCGGACCCCTCGAATGGCTCTGGCGAAGCCTGGCTTACTGGCGACTGCAGCCCGTCTGGGCTCGGCTCGATCAACGCTAGATTGCCGTTCCCTGGCCCGGAAAATCACGTAGATTCTGAACCTCGCCGTATCGGCCAGAGCCGATAGGCCAATGGATGCGCAAACCCAGGCCCATACGTCCGATATTCTCGCCGCACAATCAACACCGATAGATGCCAACCGCTGATAATGCGGAGTCATCAACGCCCCTGAAGCCGATTCAAATCTCACTTAACGGCCTCGGCGAACAGGGTTTTCGCCCCTTGAAGCAACAGCCGCAAAGGCCTTAAAATGCGGAGCGTCGTGGGGGCATGCCAGGGATGAGAAGCACACGTCTCTCGATACGCGCATACGGAATCGTCGAAGAATCGAGTCGTTGAGATTTCGTCGAAAGGTGGTCCACCCCGAGAGGCACCACCAAGGCCATGGGATCGCCATTCCCATGCCGGCCGAACGTGCAATGGGAATGCACACGTCAATTTGGCCGCGCCCGGTAACGTAACGCGTTTTCAGCGGTAGGGGAGGCTGCGGTCGGGCCGCGCTGATTCCTATCACCCTGTTAGCAGAACGAAATGAAGAACAGGCTTGCGTACACAAGCCTTTGAAAGCCAATGCGTGCAAGTGTCAATGAACGCATGGGTTGTCTCGCGAAGGAACCGATCTCGATGAACGGATACCAGACTCTGTCTTTCAACCGTGTTCTATCAACCGTGATGCTCGCCAGCTGCCTGGTGTTCGCCGGTCATGCTGTCGCACAGCCGGTCTTCCAGTCATTCGCGGACGGTGGGTCGTCCAGCGGAACGACCTCGGTCACGGTTTCAACGCCATCAGGAACACAGCAGGGTGATCTTCTCATCGCCAGCGTCGTGACGGATGGTAACACAACCGGTTCACTCGTGGCACCAGCAGGGCAGGGGTGGAACCTCCTCCAGCTCAACGCGCAGGGCAGCGGCGTGACGCTCGGCGTTTGGTGGAAAATCGCGGGAGCTTCCGAACCTGCGTCGTCGCAGTTTACCTGGTCCGGTGGGCAGGAAACCTATGCCTGGATCATGCGCTTCGATCAGGTCAATCAATCGAATCCGATCGATGTCTTTGCCGTCGGTAACGGAAACACAAACTCGCCGACAACACCGTCGGTAACCACGACAGTACCTAACACCCTCATCGTGCGTATCGGTGGCTTCGACGACGACGATGTCTCCATCGGCTCGACCGGGCTTACCGGACACACCACCGTGACAATGGATGAATCGGGCTCCGGATCAGGTACATGTTCCGGGGGTGCAGGATACGTACTTCAACCCGGGACCGGCGCCAGTGGCACCCAGACATTCTCACTGACAGCTAGTGAACAATACCGAACCGTAACCCTCGCCATCGCCCCCGAGTGCTCCGTTGACGGCGATTGTGATGACGGTATTTCATGCACAACCGGAACCTGCAACGCGGGTCTCTGCTCGTACGCGCCGGTCGACAGCCTTTGTGATGACGGTAACCCATGCAATGGCAATGAAACCTGTGATGCTCTCCTTGGCTGCCTGGCCGGCGATTGCACATCCGGCACGGTGATTCTGAATGAGACGTTCGACAGCTCCGCAGGAGCGTTTTCGTACCTGGACGACACCTTCCGTGGAACCAGCAACCCCGGATTCGCCAGCGGAAATTACGATGCTTCAGGCGGACAAGCCGGCGGCGGTATCCGCGCCGTTCAGGGGCCCGCACCCAACAGCGGTCCCGACGCATTCAATATCTCCGGAGGCTGGAGATCCTCTTTTGATGTCACAGGTTCACCCACAACGGTGCGCGTCGAATTCGACTATCGACTTATCTTTGCCGCCAATCATGAAAGCGATGAATTCGGTGAAGCCCTCGTCTCTGTCGATGGAACACTGCAGGGCATCGCACCCAACGACTACCTCATCCGATTTACAGGTGACGGGAACGGTGGCTCTGCTGACGATAGCGGTTGGTTGTCGCATTCCTTCGATCTGAGCCTCACCAACGGAACGCACCAGATCACCTTCGGTGGTTTCAACAACCAGACCACCTTCGACGACGAAGATACACAGACCTTCTATGACAACATTCGCATCACCGCGATTTTTGATGCGGCGTGTGAATGCGATGACGGACTCTTCTGCAACGGCGCCGAAACCTGCCAGGGAGCAACCTGCACATCCGGCCCGAACTCCTGCCCGGGACAACTCTGCGACGAAGCTAACGATCAGTGTGTTGACTGCTTTGTCGACGGCGACTGCGACGACGGCAATGGCTGCACCGACGACACCTGCAACGCTGGCGTATGCCAGTACGCCAACAACAGCAATGCTTGTGATGACGGCAACGCCTGCACCACCGGTGATACCTGTTCCGCCGGAACGTGCGTTGGCGGTGCACCACCAAACTGCGACGACAGCAATGTCTGCACCGATGACTCGTGTGATCCCGCCAGCGGTTGCGTCAACGTTGACAACACCGCAGCCTGCGACGATGGCAACGCCTGCACCACAAACGACACGTGTGCAGCAGGTACCTGTGTCGGTGGCGCCGCCCCGAATTGCGACGACGGAAACGCATGCACCGATGATTCGTGCGATACGGTGCTTGGTTGCATCAACACCAACAACACCGATCCCTGTGATGACGGTAACGCCTGCACCACCAGCGATACATGCATGGCGGGTAGCTGTGTCGGTGGAGCGCCGCCAAACTGCGACGACGGGAACGGCTGTACAGACGACGCATGTGATCCGGCCTCAGGTTGCCAGAACGTAAACAACACGGACAGCTGCGACGACGGCAGCGCATGCACCACCAACGACACCTGCTCCGGCGGCGCTTGCGTTGGTGGACCCGCACCGGATTGCGATGACGGAAACGTCTGTACCACCGATAGCTGCGATCCGGCCTCGGGTTGCCAGAATATCAACAACACCGACAGCTGCGATGACGGTGATCTCTGTACTAGCGGGGATACGTGCAGCGGCGGAAGTTGCGCCGGGACACCGGTCGATTGCTCAGGGCTCGATGATGCCTGTAACGTCGGTGTGTGCAACGTCAACAACGGTTCCTGCGAAGCTTCGCCCGCAAACGAAGGTGGTGCGTGTGACGACGGACTTCAGTGCACCAGTGATGACACCTGTAGCGGTGGAATGTGCATGGGATCCGCGATTCCCGGATGCATGAAGTGTAACGTCGATAGTGATTGCAACGACGGCAACCCATGCACCAGCGATACCTGCCCGTCCGGTGTCTGTATCTTTACCAACAACACCGACCCCTGCGATGACGGTAACGCATGCACCACCAGCGATACCTGTTCGGCTGGTACCTGCGTTGGTGGCCCCGCGCCAAACTGTGACGATGGAAATGCCTGCACCGATGATTCTTGCGACACCGTCGCCGGATGCGTGAATACGAACAACACAGATCCTTGTGACGACGCAAATGCTTGCACGACCGGCGACACCTGCGCAGGAGGATCATGCGTGGGCGGCCCCGCACCCGACTGCAATGACAGCAACGTTTGCACCGACGATGCCTGCGATCCGGCGACCGGATGTGTCAACGTCGATAACACCGCCGCATGCGATGATGGAGATGCCTGCACCACCGCCGACACCTGCTCGTCAGGAACCTGCGTGGGCGGACCCGCTCCGGACTGCGACGACGGCAATCCATGCACGGATGATACCTGCGATCCGGTTCTGGGATGCATCTACACCAATAACACCGCAGCCTGCGATGATGGCAACGCCTGCACGACGAACGATACGTGCTCGGCCGGAGTCTGCGTCGGCGGCGCTGCCCCGAATTGCGATGACAGCAACGTCTGCACCGACGATACCTGCGATCCAGCTTCGGGATGCGTGAATGTCGATAACGCCGCCTCTTGCGACGATGGCGACGCCTGTACGACAAATGACACCTGCGCCGCAGGAGTGTGTGTCGGCGGGGCAGCACCCAATTGCGACGACAGCAATGGCTGCACAACAGACACCTGTGATACCGTTCTGGGTTGCCTCAACACGAACAACACCGACGCCTGTGACGATGGTAACGCCTGTACGACGAACGATGCCTGCTCGGC
>JBMYUM010000342.1:0-4850 GCA_049605375.1 Phycisphaerae bacterium
TCGCTGAGACCCGGACCGGATCGTCGGTCGAGAGTTCCGACGATATCCAGTCGACCGTCATCGTCGATGTCGATCACGAGCAGGTCGTTGATCACCGTACTGGTATCCGTTTGATTCACACCGACGCCGGCACCCGGTGCGGTCGTTCCCGGTGCGGTTGAGCCGGCAGCGCCGGACGCCGTTCCGGCATCAATGTCTTCTGACGAATCCTGAATGATCGTATTGGGCACCCACGGATCGTAGACCGTTCCACCCGAGGTCGCATCGTACCAGAAGGCGGCACCTTCGGCGGCAACAACAAGGTCAAGGACGCCATCACCGGTCACATCGCCCAGGGCGACGCCTTCGGGACGCTGGCTGTCAAACTCGGTGAGCGTGTAGACTTCCCACGGGAAGTTGAATCGGTCGGGAACCACGTCTGGCGGTGGAAACTCCGGCGAACGACGTTCTTCCGTCGGATGCCGGAACCACTGCACGGTTCCCAGGGTCGATCGGACAAGCACGTCAGTCGCACCATCGCCATCGACATCGCCGAGTGTCAATTTGTCGGCACCGGTATCGATCTGACCAATCGCTCGCGTTTCCCACTCTGATGCAAGGTACCGCCAGCCATCACTGGATGCCGCTTCCACAGCGTTCCGACCGCTGGGGCCGCCGACGCGGTGTGGCACGAGCGGATTACGAATCCAACGCACATTTTGGCTGATGGAGTTGCTGGCAGCCAGAACAACGTCGAGGTCACCATCTTCGTCAACATCCAGAAGCTTCACTTCACGGAACTCCGCTGCACTGGTCTGGATAGCGACCGGTACGTTCAAAAATTCGGCATAGGGAATTTCGCCTGCATCCGGCGGGTGCGCCACGTGGGAACCAGGGCATGAGGTCGCCAGATCGGGATCGTCCGCGAAGAACGGCGTGCCCCACTGGTTCGGTATTTCCGCCGAACCCGGTCCTGGATTGAGCCAGAGGTCAACGGTGTTGATCGGCGGCTCCTGGCCAAGTTCCACACAGGGACCAACGTTGAGTGTCACGACGATGTCATCGCCAGGCTGGCCGTCGATATCACCGACAGCAAGCGAGGTAAATCCGTTGAGTTCCGGATAGGCTTTGATTTCATCAAGCGGTTGATCTTCGTTGCCGGGGAATTGGTTGTGAATCCAGAATTCACCTGTCGTTCCGCGACGACAGCGAACAAACGGATTCACGAGCAGCATCTGGGTCCACGCGTCACCGTCGACGAGCTCTTCAGCACTGCCTGGGTTGAACAGAACCGCGATCTCACCTTCAAGCGAACTGATTTGCGACGGCGGCACTGTCGGACAGAGGGTGACGTTTCCTGATGCTTTCGCCAGAACGACAATGTCGAGCCATTCGTCATCGTTGATGAAACCGAACTCGATACCGGCCATGATGGCCAACGGGTTCGTACCACCAAGGTTGATGGTTCGGAATGAGACTCGCCCTTCACCATCTCGTTGTTGCAGGTGAAGCTGCACGGGCTGGTTCTGGTTGTGAGCTGTCAGTAGATCGACGAGGCCGTCCTGGTTGACATCAGCATGACGGATGAATTTCGGTCCGGCCGTGTCTTCCGCCTCGGGGTCGATCTGAAACGCGGTGAAGAAGCTCCGGGTGGCTTCGCCGCCCTCTTCCACTTCGTCAGCGTCTCCGCCACCCACTGCGATTCCACCGGGTGAGATGGAAGCATCGCTGAATTCGCTCTCGACGAGTGCGAATCCGCCCTGGATAGTTGAGCTACCACCGAGTGATGTCTGATCGTCGGCGTCCTGCAGGACTGTTGTACAACCGAAGACAACGGCGGCTACCGTAATCGAAACTGCCGTCCACTTAACAATGACTACTTTCATCATGACCTCCGCGCGAACCGATCCAGCGGCTCTACAGGTTGCTGCATAACACACTGCGGTTATCGGCGTCGATCTGATGACACTTGCGACGGAAAAGGCGTTCGTGTCGCATATGATACAAGCGAATCCAAGTATAAAATAAGAAGCGGAAAACGGACGCAGATTCGCTTCGAACCCGGGCGCATCGGCTTGCAGAATCTGCATATATCGGACCCTGATACGGATACGACCAAGAGTAAAAGACCATGAGCGAGGGACCATGAGCAACGACGGTGCACAGCAATATCTGATCCTGGATGACAAGGCGTTGCTGGAGCAGTGCGACGAGAGTCATCAGCGTGCGAGCGGACCCGGCGGGCAGAAACGCAACAAGACCAGTTCGGCGGTGCGGCTGAAGCATCGTCCGACGGAACTGACGGTGACGGCCGCCGATGATCGCTCGCAGCTTGTGAACAAGAAGCATGCCATCAAGCGGTTGCGGCGACAGATTGCCTTTGAAGTGCGGGGTGACGCCGCGTTGGCAGCGTACACCCCTTCGGAACGTTTGCGTTCCTTTGTTGATGGCAACGGTCGGCTTCGCGTCAGCGTAAAGAACGATCAGTTCTACCTGGTCGCGGCCGAGGTGCTGGATGTGCTGGTCGCAGCGGAGTTGCGGGTGGGTGACGCGGCGAAGTCAATCGGGATTTCGACATCGCACCTGGTGAAGTTTCTGGAGTCCGAGCCCAAGTTGTGGGAACGGATCAATCAGTTGCGAACGCAGGCGGGCTTGAAGGCGTTGCGAACGGGTTGAGGATGCGAAGGTGATCGAATTGCGGCACACGGTGGGTATATAGAGGTGACAACGAGGTCGGTCGGGGCCAAAGCCCGACCTACCACTGGCCTCGGTATGATCGTCCACGTCCATAAAGAGGATGATGATATGGCAGATAAGTTCGGCCCAGAATTTGTCAGCAAGTTGATACAGGGCATCGGCAGGAATAATCGATTCTATGAGATCGCAGATCTCCCCCTGTTTGAATTATGTGATTGGGCTTATAGCCGTTTTCAGCATTCCAGTTTGGATGCTGCGTTTGCGTTGGCAAGTTGGGGATGCGCCTCATCAGAGGTACTATCCTATTTGAGAGCAGTGGCAAGAGATGGTGACTTAGAAACGCGAGTTCCGGCAGCCATTGCCTTGTTGCGCGCTGGCGATCGTAGCGGGCGCCAGGTCTTGATAAACGAGCTCGATTCTGATTTCGAAAGCTACTTGAAGCCCTGGGTTGCGGGTGAACTGTGTGCTTGCAATGTGACTCGAGTGATCGATCGAATGAAGGAGGAGATAGGATATGCTGAAGACTATGCCGTATGTGCCGTTGCTCTCGGACGAGGTGGAGAGACCGCTGTCCGTGACGACTTGATCCGAATACTAGAAGAACCTGAGTGCTTTGAAGATCGGTTCCAAACGTGGGCAATTCGCAGCTTGGGATATGTTGGTTTGGAGGAGGATGTGATCTTGCTTGAATCGATAGCAGATTCGAGCAAGGGTATAAGACGGAGATCGGCCCTAATGGCTCTTGCAACCATTTCAGAGGACTTCAGTGAGGAACAGCAGGCGAGAATCAGATTGCTGTATTGGCCATAAATCGGAAGCACGCAAACAACCGGCTGGGTAGGTCGGGCCCTGGCCCGACGAAAGAAAGAAGTTTCGCGTGGTTCAAACCATGTGGAACTAATAAAACGTTGAGAGTTCGGACGTGACAAGGATCTGGGAGACACATGCCCGCGCCTCATCGTTGCACTCTTCGGACTTGGGCATGGCACCCTGATCTATAACCCTGGGCATGGCACCCGGCGACGACGAGGTAGGTCGGGCCCTGGCCCGACGATGGAAAAGATATTCGCGTGGTTGAAGCCATAGGACCCTGGTGTCTCTGAGTTTGAGAGGCGGTCGAAGTAATCCTCCTGACGTAGCTCAGGTCATACCGGTATCGGAAGAGCAAGTCATGCATCCAAAAAGCGACATGCGGAGATTTCGAAGACTAGCCCTGCTGCAAGCACTCGGCATCGTGCTTGTGCTAACTGCCATTTTTGGAGCTGTGGATTGTATCTTTCGTTTTTCTTCTGGATGTGTCGGGCTCAAAAGGCCCCACGTGCTTTTTTGGCCACTCTGGGTGATGTCGATTACCTGCGAAGTATTGCTATTCAAGATTGGCATTGAATTCTCCCTTGTTAATACGAGGCTGATCAAGGTCTATTATGGAGTTGTGTTCTTCGAATTGATGTTCTTGGCTTCCAGGATTCACATGTATTCAATTGAAAGTGAAACGGGAACGCTAGCAAATGATGCATTGCCTTCTATTGGGTTGCTCTGGCGGCTCCGGTACCTTGTACTCATCTGGGGGCCGATGATTGCATTTTGGGCTCATTGCTTATTGAAGAGCGATCAAGAAGGTGCACAACGCGAACGGATTCGGACGAAACAAAAGTTGGGCCTTTTTTGGTCACGATATGGAACCATCCTCGGTTCCTTGCTGGCGGTAAGCTTTATTTTTATGGCTTTCGCCGCGGTCCTGGCTATACGATCTTCTCCGTTTCCGGCGGATCGGTTAGGCCTGACCATCATTCTTGTCTTAGGTTCTGCTTACGGTATCGTGAAAGTGGTCAGGGACATGCGCGAGTCCAAGGCTAGAGAACGCCGGCTAGATCGCCTAAGTACTGGACTCTGTCCAATTTGCGAGTATCCGCTAAAGGGCTTGCGAGTAGCAGTGTGTCCAGAATGTGGGAGCTCGTTTGAACACCTCGATGTCGAATAAGCTGCCGGCCAACGAATTGACGGAATGGATGGAGCACGGGCCAGATTTAACGCTTGGCAATGAAGTTGGAGCGTGGCACACGTTGGGCGTTCGGAGGTGACGAGGAACGGCGAGACACGTGCCCGCGCCTCATCGTTGCACTCTTCGGACTTGGGCATGGCACCCTTTTCGAAGGACTTGGCAATGGCACGCT
>JBMYUM010000343.1:0-4845 GCA_049605375.1 Phycisphaerae bacterium
CTGAGCCCGACAATCACATCGGTATGGTGCAAGCCTATGAAGCACCGGGTGTCGAATCCGCCGTGCGCGGCATGTACCAGATGATGGGAAACACCGGCAATTCGTCCGAACGCCCGCGAATCTACGAGCATTTGGCACAGTCGTTTTACAACATGCAGCCGTTCCTCTACGTCCATGCCCTGGCTAAGGCATTCGGTCTCCGGGGATTCTGCACGAGTGTTCACAATGCTTGCGCGAGCGCCGCTTTTGCGATCGATACGGCAGCGCGACAAATCCAGAGCAACCACGCCGACGTCATGGTTGTCGTCGGCGGCGAGGCGTTTGATACCGCGGTCCGCCTGGAGTGGTTTCGTACGCTTTCACTCTACGCCGCCGATCATCGAATGCGCCCATTCGACGGCGATCCGTCGGGATTCTACGTCGGCGAAGGCGGGATCGCGTTCATCCTGGAATCCTTCGAGCACGCAGCGGCACGGAATGCCGACATCTACGCGACCTATGGCGGTAGCGAATTCCGACACCAGGCATGGAAGCAGACACTGCCCGACCTTCGCTCCCAACGGCTTGCCGGCTGCGTGACTTCCGCGCTTGAGAAACAGGGCCTTGGACCGGACGCGGTCGATCTTGTTCTCCCGCATGCCGCTTGTACCAGCCTTTCCGACAGCTACGAAAGTCAGGCCGTCCAATCCGCTTTGGGGAAGGAAACGGACGCTGTCGCAGCCGCCTACAAGCCCCATGTGGGGCACATGCTGGCAGCAAGCGGCTTGATGGAACTCGCGGCAGGACTCTTGGCAATGAAAAACGGCACCGTCCCCGGTACGCTGCACTCGCAGCCCGAACGTACGGTGGGAACGATTCCATTGGCGGTAAGCACGATGGATAAGGACGTTCAGGTGCTGCTTAAACTTTCGACGGGATTCACCGGCCATGACGGTGCATCGATCTATCGTCGCTTCACAGGACTGTCATAACGTATGGCTGCGTACGACCCCGCCGCGGTTTTCGTCGCGATTCGTCGTTTCGGAGTTTGAATCACCATGTCTGATACAAGCAACGCACCACTCGCCGTCACGGGATGCGGATGGGTCAGCCCGATCGCGTGGGGAAGCACCGAAGTCGGTCCCAAGATTCTGGAATCGGCTTCGTCAAATCAGGAAACGGCGACGCGTCTCATACCTGACGAATTTCGAAGCCAAGGCGAGAAACTCCCCGGCGAATTGAAGCGAGAGAAGGCGGCATGGGTTTCGGCGCTGGCGTTTCAGGCTTGCGTCCAATCGGCCGGCCTCGATCGCGAGAACTGGATACCGGAACGGATCGGTATGGCACTGAGTGTCGCGCAAGGCGGTCCGCAGGGAATGTTGCGGTTTGCGGAAGAAGTTCGTGGACAGTCACCCCGTTTTGTCAGTCCCATTCACTTCCCCCAGACGGTGGGCAACTTCGTCGGCGGCGCACTGGCACGTGCGTATCACTTGCGTGGCCCCAACATTACAGTCGGGCTGCAAACGCCCTGGTCCGGGCTGGAGGCGTTGCTTGAGGCCGGCGGGTTCCTCCGCCAGGGTGACGCCGATGTCGTTTTTGCCGGTGGTGTTGATGTCTGGACCGACCAGGTCATTGAGGCGTCCCGGCACGGTGGTTTATTCCGGCATGAGGATAGGGAACCCACCGAATCGGCATGCCTTTTCTGCCTTCAACGCGGAGACAGCCTCGCTCCGGACCAGAAGGTCCTCGCGTGGCTTGACCCTACGGTTCGCCCTGCCATTCCAACTGACTCATCAGCATCGGATCCTGCAACAGCACTGGCAACGCCATTATCGCTCCATGCCTGGGAAAATAGGGAATCTGCCGACTTAAAAATGCCCAGTCTGGGCTCTCTTTTGGGCATGTCGCCCTCCTCTATGGGACCTGCAGCGGTCGCCCTCGCCTTTCCGCTCCTGTCATCGGAAAAAATTGACACCCTGACCGTCAGTGCTCCTGGAGCCTACGCGCTCAGCTTCCACCGCTCACCAACCCTATAAAAACGCAAAATTGCTGTCAGATCGAATCGAAAGCCGGTCTATCCCTTGATGACGCCGCCAATCTCGGAGGACGCGCATCGAGGCCGGCTCAATGCGAATCCCGTGCGAGATCGCTCCTCCAGATTGCCTGTCGTCAACCATCAGTGACAAGATGGTGGCATTAAAGAAGTAAATTCTGGTAAGATGGGCTTACTCAGATCTCAGGACACGTAATGGAAATCAACGGTTTGAATCGAATCAAGGAACAGCTTGGCGACGCATCGAAGCGTCTGGCGTCGGCCAAGGAAGAGGTTTCACATCTCGCGGAGGACTCTCGAATGGAATCTTGTTGTAACAAGCTCGGCTACACGCCGACCCGCCAGCAGGTGGGAAGTTTTGTGACGGCCATGGCACTCATGGCATGTACGTGGTCCGCGGCTCCTGCATTCGCAGGTGGTGCGGATTGTGTCGTTCAGGACAATGGTACAGGTACGGTAACGTTGCCGCCTGAAGGCTGTGCCTACCTCAGCCCCGATGAATTCCACATGATCGTGGATGGGCTGCCGGCAGGTACCGAGATTATTCTCGAACCAATTCACCGTGACTTCCTCTGCAAGCAGGGAGGTCTTCCCCTTGAAAACTGTGAGAACCCGGGTGGAAACCTTGGTGGTTCGATCGAGCTCTTCGATTCGACGATCGAATTCCAGGCGACCGGAACCGGTGCACTGGCAGGGTTCAATCGCGTCATCACCCTGAACAACACGTTCTGCGAAGCGAATACGGGTCCCCGCAATCTGGGTGATGCTGTTCAGACCTTCCCGAACGAGATGGTTCAGCTTCAGGGTTCCCTTTTTGGCGACCCCGATTTTGATCAGTTGCTGGTGACTGCAGGAACGAGCAACGGCCTGCCGAGCAGCGGCTCGACGACCCTGACGCGACTGGGCCCTCCCGGAAGCGACTTCCAGGTTGATTCTTTCTTCGATATTACCTATCGCATCGACTTCCAGGGTGCAGCGGGTGGTGCCCTTGACGGCATGGCCGGCTCGACCACCGGAACGATCCGCGTCGAGGCCTTTGGTACGCCGTCCGTTTGCCCGCTCGCGCCTGGGCCGGCATGGTGTGCGAATTTCCAGGGTACCGACTGCATCGACGGCTTGGCGAATGACCTTTGCCAGCCGATCAGTGTCTTGATTCCGCCGGGTGGCGGCATCCACATCACGGCATGCGACTGCCTCGAACCGGGTGGTGAGTGCGGCGCGGTTTCCATTACGCCTGACGGCGAACTTTTCCGTTGCCCGGGCGACTGCCCGAGCGGCGAATGCCAGATTTACATCGACGGTGTTGCTACCGGCATGCCTGACTTCCCTGCCTCGGCCGTTGGTCCCGATTCGATCGTTACCTGCGACTGCCCACCGGGCGATGACTGTGAACCGAACAGCACCGGTACGGGTTGTACCAACACCGTTTGCCCCGACCCGACTGCAGAACAGTGCCAGCCGAAGTGCGCTAACTTCGACCCGGTAACGGGCATTGCGAGCATCATCGCTTGTGCTTGTGACTCGTTTGACACGTGCCACGTTAATGTGCCGGTTCCGGCAGGTCAGCCCTTCTGTGACGGAAACTGCCCGCCGGGAACCGCCTGTGAAGAAACGTTGACAACGCAGGCTGACGGCACGATCGACGTTTGTTGCGACTGCGTTCCGGAAGGCGAAGAGGCTTGCTGCCTGCCTGACGGTACATGTGTGACGATTCCGGCAAGCGAATGCCTTTCCAGCAACGGATCACCAGGTGGTGCCGGCAGCGTCTGCTCGGGTATCGTGGGTACTTGCTGCTTCGACGCTGATGGCGACGGAATCGACGAAAGCTGCGAAGTGCTTGACGAATTCTGCTGTTCACAGCGAAACGGCACATTCACGATTGGTGGTCTCTGCCAGGGCGACGCTAACATGAACGGCATCGACGATGCCTGCGAAACCAGTGACTTCTGCCCGCTGCCGACGCAGCCGATCATTCCGATCTGCCAGCAGAACCTGACGCAGTGTGTGAACGGTGATCCGGATCAGCGATGCCTGCCGCGTTTGCTGATCAACGATCCTAACCTGGGTGTCTTCCCGGAACTTTGTGAGTGCTTCGACTTCGACGGCGAATGTGGCCCGATCACGGTTCGTGATCTGCCGGGTACCCCGTTCCTGGAACTGTCGTGTGAGAACGATTGCCCGCCGGGATCAAACTGCGTGATCCACATTGACGGTACGGCAACGACCACTCAGTCCATTCCTTCGAATCAGGTTCCGTTCGGCTCGAGCGTGACTTGCGACTGTATCGATGATGGTGGTGAAGCATGCTGTCTGCCGGACGGTAGCTGCACCGTGATTTCGGTTGTCGACTGCGTGAATCTGCAAGGCTCACCGCAAGGTCCGGGCGCTGTCTGTGGCGGTGCGTTGGAAGCTTGCTGCGCCGTTGATGCTGACGGCAACTTCAATTGCTTCGACGCCGACCCGCTCTGCTGCGTCAACGAGTTCAACGGTACGCCGGGTGGACCGGGTAGCGCGTGCGATGATAGCATCGGTTCATGCTGCTACGATGCAGACGGCGACGGTATCGACGAAAGCTGCGGCGAGATGAACCAGACTTGCTGTACGGTACTGAACGGTACATTCACGGGTGGTGGCAACTGCCTCGGTGATTCCGACAACAACGGTATCGACGATGCTTGCGAAACCAGTGACTTCTGCCCGCTGCCGACGGGGGCGATCGTTCCGATCTGCCAGCAGAACCTGACACAGTGCCAGGACGGTGATGCAACACAGCGTTGCCTGCCGCGTTTGCTGATCGCGTTGGCTAACAATGT
>JBMYUM010000344.1:0-4839 GCA_049605375.1 Phycisphaerae bacterium
TCTGGATTGCAGGGCGACGGCATCGACGAACTTCGTCGGGCCATTGCTGACGTTGCCGCCGCGTTCCCCTGGGAATCCCCCCTGCCGACTGCGATTTCGTCCGATATGCAACGTTTGTTTCGAGAAACCGCTGAGGTCGATCAACCAGAGCTACGGTTGCAGGACTGGTTCGTATGAACCCTCACACCTGTGAGTTTTTTGCGACCGCCGGCAGCCTTATTTTTCGGCAGATTAAGGGGTTGCACGATGGCGGATGTTATGGGACATAAGCAGCCCTCGCGTTCCGATTTTTCGGTTGATGCGGGCATTTCCACTACCTAGAGTGTGGAATAGCGGCGAATTGGTGTCTTCGGACCCAATATTCCCATCTGGAATCCCTTCGGGCACGGTGTGCGTATAAATGTCGAACTTAGGCGACTCAGAATTTGCACGTCTGGTGGTGGAGCGCAAACTCTGCACATCGAACGAACTTGAGCTCGTGCGCGCCGAATTGAATGGGGCTGATTCCACCCTCGCCGACCAACTCGTCCAGCGAGGATTTGTCACCAAAACGCAGGTGGAGCGACTCACACGCTCACTTGACGACGATTCTCTTTATCGCCCTGCCCAGCAGATTCCAGGCTTCCAGATTCTGAGCAAGCTCGGTCAGGGTGCGATGGCCGTCGTGTTCAAGGCGAAGCAACTTTCCCTGGATCGGACGGTTGCGATCAAGGTCCTTCCAAAACGACTTTCCGAGAATCCGGAGTTCGTCGATCGCTTCTATCGTGAAGGGCGCGCGGCGGCACGTTTGAACCACACCAACATCGTCCAAGCCTTCGATGTCGGTGAATCCGGCGGCTACCACTATTTCGTCATGGAGTACATCGACGGCAAGACCGTCTACGACTACCTGACCGACGGCAAACCCATGCCTGAAAAGCAGGCTCTTGAATTCATGATTCAGTGCAGCAAGGCGCTTGCTCACGCGCATGAACAAGGGCTGATTCACCGCGATGTGAAACCCAAGAACATCATGATCACCAATGCCGGCGAGGTAAAGTTGGCGGACATGGGTCTTGCCCGTGAAGTGGGTGACCTTGCAACGGCGGCGGCGGAGGCAGGCCGTGCCTACGGCACGCCCTACTACATCAGCCCTGAGCAGATTCGTGGCGAAATTCACATCGACGGACGTGCCGACATCTACGCATTAGGGGCAACGTTCTACCACATGGTGACCGGTCGCGTCCCGTACGACGGCAATACACCATCGGCCGTCATGCATAAGCACCTCAAAGAGCCGCTGGAACCCCCAGATCATGTCAACCATGCGTTGTCATCCGGGGTCGGCGAAATCATTGAGGTCATGATGGCCAAGAAACCGGAAGACCGGTACCCCACGTGTAATGAAGTCATTGCTGACATGGAAGCGGTGATTAACGGTGAAGCGCCGTTCCAGGCGCGCACCAAGTATGACCATTCGTTGCTGGAAACACTGGCGACCAGCGGCGAAGTCATCACGACCGCAGGCAAAGGTAGTCGAAGTGCAGAGCAGGAAGGACTGGTCTCCACGGTATGGGTGATCATCCTGGGCCTTCTCTTTGGCATGTCTGCACTGATCAATGTGATCTTGATCGCGTCGCGCTAAACCGCCACCGCCGGCACTCATCTTCCACCATTAACCTCGATGGTACAACGAAAAACGGCACAGCCAACTTCGTTGGACATGTGCCGTTCAAATCTGATCTTGTTGTGGACTTGTGCTAGTCGGTTGAAGCCGACGGATCATCACCGCAACTGAATCCACAGCGTTCCGGGAGAATATCGGGATCGGTGACTCTGGCTCGGTTATGATGAATGACTCTTGCCGCCCAGTTCTCAGCCTGCCCGATATCATGGTCAATATGACGCATCTCTGCGGGTACCAATTCAATGCACTCGCGCAGAATCTTGTTGCTGGCGACGTACTTGTCCATGTAGTGTTCGAGCCGAAGCGGGGATTCTTCCGGTTCCATACCTGGCTGCGACTGGTACCAGAAAAGGATGCGAAGAGACTCAGCATAGTAGCCATTGAGTTCTGAGATATTGAAAATGAGCCGATTCTTCTTCGTGCTGTGATCCACCTCAACCTGGATGTCAAAAACAGGCTCTTGCTCCGGCTCATCGCCTGGCAATTCGAACTTACTCAAAGGCGTGGAACAGGCAGGCGGTTCGCTCTGCTCATCATGGTCGTCATGAGTTTCGGTAGCGGGCGCCGACACTTTCATGGCGAAACCCACCGCCAATCCACCTGCAGCCAGCAAAAGAATAATCAATCTCGCGCTCATCTGTTTTGTCTCCTGCTGCGGTCATTCCGGCAATCGAAGAGTACGTACCCATCCTTTGGTTACGCCTTCGACCGGGAAATCTACGCGGCTTTCAATCGGGGACCCATGCCCATTGCACCCCTGTTTTGGCCCCCATTGGCTTATCGACGAGAGATCGCCGATGCGCGATTCGAGAGTCGGGGTTGAATCGGGGAAGTCTACCGGACTCATATCCGAAGGCAACCATCCACAGGCGGTCCCAGAATGCCCTGTCTGGACGGTTGGCGCAGACTCTCCCCTTATTATACGACGTCGACTGAAAGTGTCGGTTCCCGAAAGCCGTTGACGATTCGTGAAAATGTTCGTAATTTTAGCGATTCTCGATGGATGCGTGTTCAACAGCCGCCAGTTCGGGGTATCCCGAGGCCGATACACCCCATGCAAGGGAGTGGATGAGCTACAACCGGTGCCCCGTGGTTATCGGGATGGCGAGGCTGATTCGCGTAACCGCTGATATCGCAAGTCGTTCGGCGTGAGTTCCGAATGACAATCGGTAGTAATAAACAGGCACCCGATTCTCGTCGGAACGTTGACCGACCGGGGTCGATTTAACCCAATGGCCGCATCCCGGCATTGTTTGTGACCGGGAAGGACAAGAGCAAAGTCATGAAGTCAGAACGTCGTCACGAATTGCAGGAAAGTGATCTGGTCCACGCACTCGAATCGGGCAAGGCCGTCTTTGAGGAGCATGGAAAGACGATCGGCATTGTCGTCCTCGTGGCTGCTGCATTGGTCGTGGTCACCAACGTCGTGTCCGGCGCTCGTGAGGCAGATTCGACCCGTCAGTTCCAACAGCTGTCGCTGCTCGCCTTCAACACTGAGGAAGAGAAGTCAGAATCATTCCAGAAGTTGATGGCATTGAGCCAGGAAGCCTCCACTGATTCGCTGGCCGTACGGACGCTTTCCCTTCGTGGCGCGCGTGCCCTGGAATCTGCGACGGAGAACGCCAGCGTCAATCAGGAAATGAACGAACTTGCTCGCGAGTCGTTTTCTCGGCTGCTGAAACAACACGGCTCGAACCCGGTCGCTGAGGGCATCGCTCGACTCGGTATTGCCACCTGCGAAGAGAACGCCTTTGTGCTTGACGGCGATGCGTCGCACAAGACGCTCGCGCTGGAGAACATCGAAGCCATCATCGCCAACGAGAAAATGCACACCTTGCCGTTCTACGCCATGGCGCTGGAACGCAAAGAGAAAATCGACCAGACATTCTCAACCGTTGAATTCGTACCGGCCCCGGTCGAAGAAACGGCTGAAGCAGATGCCGGCACGGGCAACACAGGCATCACGATCACACCGACCGGTGATGCTGATAGCGCTTTGCCCATCACGACAAAGGTGATTGACGCCGTTCCCGTCGGAAATCCACCCTTCGGCGATGCTGATCCTGCCGGTGGTACCGACGACGCTGCAGGCAGCGATGACGGTGAGCAAGCCGAAGAGCCCGGAAGCGAATCTGCTGACGACGGACGGTGATTGATCCCGGCTGCCGTTTTCCAAACTTCCTACAGTTCAAGATGAGCAAGGCGACCGTCACCGGTCGCTTTCTGGCGAATGCTGCGCTTCTCCAGGTATGGTTGCCACTCGTTACCCTGGCGCTCGCTGGGTCGGGTTGCACCGGTACGGGCTTCACTGGTTCAGCTTCCCTGTGGATTTCCCCCATTCCGACAACCGAGGCTGCGGATCGGCTGCTCGGCGTTGACATCGCATTCGATGACACAGCGGCCGAACGCCCTTCCCCGGATCGTTCAGTTGCACTCACCGCCGGTCGCCGCGAGCACGCTTCATTCGTCCTGTCGATCAGATGCCCGTCAGACCAACCACTGCAATCACCGGACATTCAAGCTTCCTGGTTCGCCGGCCCTGGTCTCGGCATATCTGATGAGAACATTCGGATCTATCGAATCCGCCGGGTCGAATTGGACGAGTGGCCGGGATGGCATATTCGCTTCATTCCGCCATCACGTCGCCATCAACAGCGTATGGATGTACTGGTTCCGTTCGATGCCCCACGTGGTGGCCTTCCACGACGCCTTGAGCCGGGAGAGACTTACCACTTCTGGGTCGACATTGCGGTGCCGGCTGATACGTTCGAGGGGACCTACAACGGTCAGATTCGCGTGCACGAAGGCGAAACTGTCGCTGGTGCCGTTGCTGTTCAATTGACGGTACCGCCGTATGAGCTGCTTCCCCGTGATGCCATTCCCGTTTTAGCGGAACTGGATCATCGATCCTTGATTATGCACCATGTCAGCGACCGCGGTCGGCCGTTTCGTCCGCGCGTCGATCAATGGAGCCAGCATGCCCAAGCCGCTGCGATCGACCAGCTCTTCACCAACACCTTTGACCTTCTGTTTGATGCGCACGTTATCCCCATCTTGCCTGACCTGAGACCGCTGGCCAGGCTCGATGCCAACGGTCGTCCTGTTGTGAACTGGGCGCAGTATGATCAGGTCATCGGGTTGATTCATCGTTCTGCCGGCGATCCGCGACGGGT
>JBMYUM010000345.1:0-4827 GCA_049605375.1 Phycisphaerae bacterium
ATCCAGAAGCAGCCCGTTCGCTCCTTCGAAAAGGATCCTGTTGCCTGCACCCAGGGAGTCATGAAGCAGCGTCGTCGTGTCGCAGATGCAGGGGGCGAGCCGCGGGGCTACGCTGCGGAGCATCGCAAGGATGGCGTCGGCGTCGATGCCCTGTTCGTAACCGAATTCCGCTTGCAGGTAGGCCTGGCGACGGCTGATCACATCGCGCAGTTTGCCATCGATTTCATCGATTCGCAGCAGGTCAACCATCCGAAACGCGGTGTTGCGCCTCATTTTATCTGCGTAGCAGGGGCCGATCCCGCGTGCCGTGGTGCCGATCTTCTTGGCGTCACCGGCGTTCTTTTCGCCCAGTTGATCCTCCAGTTTGTGGTAGGGCAGGACCATGTGGGCGCGGTCGCTGATGCGGAGGTTGTTCAGCGCATTGACATTGACCTTGGCGAGTTCGTCGGCTTCATGAAGGATCGCTTCCGGGTCGATGACGACGCCTGGACCGATCACGTTCACATTGTGCGGATGCAGGACGCCACTGGGGAGCAGGTGAAGTGCGAATGACTGGTTGCCCACTTTGACGGTATGGCCGGCATTCGCGCCTCCGTTATAGCGGGAGACGATATCAAAGCCGGGGCACAGGAGGTCGACGATTTTGCCTTTGCCCTCGTCACCCCAAGCGAGACCGAAGACGCAGGTGTTCCCGAGGCTCGTTGCCATGTGATCGTCACTCTCCGTAGCAGACCAAATGCTGGCGCAAACCGCCTGATTATCGACCCTATCGGGGAGCTGTCAAGGTTGAAGTTGGGAAGCAGGGGTCTTGGTTCATCTATTTGTGGTCATATTTAGGTTAAATAGATTTGAATTTACTCTAATGTATGGCATAATTACATTAGCGATGATTTTATTTGTTCTCCGGCAGGAGTGATGCGATGGAAACGACGGGCTTGCGCAACTTTCTCGAGATTCCCTACGACGAATTGGAAGAGCTGAACTGGTCTGCCAAGCAAAAGCGCGTCAACCGTGAAGAGCCGGAGGCGATCGCCGCGTCCTGCCGTGAGTACCTTGCGGGGGAAAAGCGAATCAAGGCGGTGACGGTCTGCTTCTCGGATCTGGAAGGTCGATTCCATATGCTGGATTACGACAAGAAGTTCCTGTTGCGTTCCGAGGACAATCTGACGTTCGACGGGTCATCCATTCGCGGGTTCTCCGCGATCAGTGAGTCGGACTTGAAGTTGGTGCTGGACTGGTCCGCATTCTACTGGCTTCCGTGCGACATCTTCGGCCCTGGGAAGGTGTTGGTGTTCTGCGAGGTGCAGGAGAAGGATGGCCGACCTTACCACGCCGATTTCCGTTCGCGGCTGCGCGTCGGCATGGATGCGCTTTTCAAGGAGAAAGCGCTGACGCTGAATGTGGCGCCGGAGATTGAAGGTTTCCTTTTTGCGGGGCTCGATGCCGAGCGTCACTATCATGAGTCGGGGCAGTTCGAGTTCATTTCCACGGGCGGCTATTACCACTCGCTGCCGCAGGACCCACTTCGGAAGTTTATTGATCGTGCGGCCGAAGCGCAGCGTGCCCTTGCCCTGGAGAATGAGAAAGATCATCCGGAGGTGGCTCCGTCGCAGTTCGAGATGAACTTCTCTTATGCCGATGCCGTCATCGCGGCTGATCAGATACAGCTGTACAAGTTGATCTGCCGACAGGTCGCAAGCAGTTTTGGTCTGACGGCTTCGTTTCTGCCCAAGCCGGTAGCGGGGGTGAACGGCAACGGCATGCACTGCAACATGTCCTTGGCGCGAGACGGTAAGAACCTGTTTTACGAAGAGGGTGGCGAGAGCGGGTTGTCGGACTTCGCCTGGCAGTTCGTGGATCGCACGTTGAACAACGCTGTCGACATATGCCTCGTGTTGAATCCGAGCGTCAACGGCTACCGCCGTCTGGATCCGAACTATGAAGCCCCCAATCAGATCAAGGCTTCGGCCACCAACCGTGCGGCGATGGTTCGAATTCCGCTTGGCAATCAGCGTACGGCGCGGGTTGAGTTTCGCAGCGTAGGGGCTGACGCCAACCCGTACCTGTTGTTTTATACGCTGCTGCGCACGGGGCTTGAGGGTCCGCTGCCTGATCCGCAGGAAGTGGAAGGCAAGCGCGCCCGTACACGGTTTCTACCTGACAACATCTATGATGCCATTCGTCTATTTAAGTCATCGCGCCTGGCAGCGGACATCATGGGAGAGGATGCACATAGTAAGTACGTCGAACTGAAGCAGCGGTCGGCTGATCGTTGTCCGAAGGAACTCGGAACACTGGTCAAACGTCACGAGATCATGTTTCACCATGAAGTGACGAATCAATGGCTCTGGAGTCAGTTCTGAATCAGCATCGACGTCTTCGCGCGTATTGAGTTGATACACCAAGCCGATCGCCTGGGGCCCGACAGTTTGGGACCGTGGCCGTCGGCTCTTTTTTGTCCTGTCTACACTGTGCCTTTCGTTTTCCTTTCTGATTTCACATATTTGCGCGTGGCGATTTTCCCGTCATGCGAAATGGCTCTGGTCGGGTTTACATCGAACTTGCACCCATGAGTTGAGTCGTTGCACCTGGTCGGGTTGTGCGGCTCGCATTGCCTCGAACAACCGATACGCGAATGCTTGATCGTCTTGCTAGGGAAAGAAGGTCACATGAAGAATCTGCGCCTGCACATCGAGCGCCTTGATCTTGGGCGCCACGGGAAAACGGTACGTACCCGACTTCCGTTGTTCGTGCTTGCTATGGTCCACGCCCATGTCTATGGCTCCGGTGTTTGCCTTGAGACGGCAACGCCGTGTGCCGTGCAGGACTCGGCTGTCAATATGCGGGTTGTCTTGAGGGCTGACGGTACATTGATCAATGGGGCTCAACTGGTGTTGGCTTACGATCCTGCGCAGTTAACGTTTGTGTCGATCGAAAGTGGTTCGCATTGCGACTCCGCTTCACCTTTCGCCCAGGAGGTGTTCTCATCGATTGACGAAGAGGACGGCCTGATCACCTATGCCGTTTCACCTCTTCTTGGTCAATCAGGAAGTGCCAACGATGCGACACTGGCCTGTCTCCGCTTTGTCGTCCGGAATGATGACGCGGAGGTTTGTCTCAGTACTGCGGGTTCCAACAGTTTTCTCGTCGATGCCAATGGCCAGCCCGTCACGATTGACAATACGTCGGCCTGCCCGGAAACCCAGGTTGGCACCAGCGCATGTCGTACCGTTTCCCTTGGTGATTCTTGCAATTGCACGGAAGGGGCGCCGGATTGTTCATTGTCTTCATCGGCATGTGCGGTTGGGGTATGCCGCGAAGATGGGGCCGGGGCGCGTTGCGTAGGCGAAGTCGTTCCCGACGGTACGACTTGCGATGACGGTAGCGCTTGTTCATCAGAGGATCGGTGCGTGGACGGGTTTTGTGCCGGTACCGGTTGTGAGAATCCCAGCTTGTGTCTGGTCCCCGAGTCCGCCTGCGGGTTACCGGGTGGCCTGCTCGTGCGTGTCGAGTTGGGGGACGGGGCGACACCCGTTCTTGGTGGCCAGTTCCTGCTCTCGTACGCGCCGGGCGAGGTCGAGGTGCTCGATGTCCTCCCGGGATCATTCTGCGATGAGGGTTCACCGTTCGACGTCGAAATTGAGAAAATCCTCGACCCGCAACTGGGACAAGTCTTCTATGCGGTAGGGGTTAACTTCTCCGGCGGGACGGCTGGGACGACGGGGCCTTCGACATTGGCGTGTCTACAGGTGGCGCCCGTCGGTAATGTTGCGAGGCAACTCTGCATAAGCGAAGGTGAGAATCCGCTTCAGACCATCCTGGGCAGCAGCACCGGGCAGTCGGTGGAGATTTATGAAGGTCTGGTTTGCCCGACGAATGAGCCTGGCTCGTTGACATGCACCGAGCTTACCGTGCCAGATGACTGTCAGTGTGAGGAATCTTCGGGCGACTGTGCGATCTTTGACACCGAGTGTCGTGAGGGCTACTGCGGATTCGGAGGCGTCTGCCTGACGCAGGCCATTAACAACAACGGAAGTTGTGATGATGGGAGCGACTGTTCGATCAACGACCGTTGCATTCAAGGTACCTGTCGAGGTTTCAAGTGCGGCGATCCCAGTCTTTGCATCGATGGTCCGGGGTGTGTCGGACCGGGCCTGCCGCGTCGGATGACCGTCCGCATGGGAAGTTCCGATCAGGAGATTGTCGGCGCCCAGTTCCTGCTCTCCTATGATCCAACGACGTTGCAGTTCGTGAGCATTTCGCCGGGCGCCGCATGCGATGACGATTCGCCGTTTTCGAATGAGGTCTTTCTTGCACTGGATGAATCGATCGGGGAAATCTTCTATGCCGTCGGAATCGATCCGTCCCAAGGTGGTACCACAGGACCTGCCGCCATGGCATGCCTTGAGTTCATCGCTCTCAAACCGGACGCCGGCGATGTCTGCCTGCTTCGCGGAGTGAATCCGTTCCGGTCGCTCTTTTCCGACGCCGGTGGCGGTAAGATTCAGATTTACAACAACCTGGATTGTCCCTACGACGGGGGGCTTCCACAGGGTGATGTCGAAATTCTCGCCTGCGAGAACGTCTGCACCGTGCCCACGACCGGTCGTTGGGGCATAATTGCGCTCGCGCTCTCGGTCGGCGTTCTCGCAAAAGTCATGCACCGTCGCCATTGGTTCGAGCATGCCCGTTGAGGATCTGATCCTTCGATCACACGTACGCTCCAAATCTGTTTTTTTGTAAGCAATTTTCAATTCCATCCATCTTTTGCAGGGCGCTGTGTGTCCTTGGAGAGAGGCGGCTTGGATTCGCGATTTAAGGTCGTTA
>JBMYUM010000346.1:0-4825 GCA_049605375.1 Phycisphaerae bacterium
GCGGACAAACAAGAAAGGTTGGCCGGTACAAAAGGGTGCCGGTACACAAGGGTGCCGGTACACAAGGGTGCCGGTACAGAGGACGGCTAGTCCGATTCGCCCTTACGTCCCGACACGTCGGGAGTTTTTGCCGTACCGCCATCGATGACCATGTCCGCGAGCGCGTTTGCAGAGTTTAAAATGGTACGGTGCTTTCGGTCGAATTCGAGTCGATAAACCCGCCAGAATTTGCCGTCCTGAACCAGGCGAATCATCAGCACTACCGAACCCGCCGGCCCGGCCACCGGATCCGTCAGGGGAACCAGGACGACCTTCGAAGCATGGCTTGTGCCGCGGACGTTGATCGGCTTGGCAAGATCAACCGCACGATACTTCGCGTCAGCTTCTTCCCACGTCAAATCAAAATCGTGAACGTAGTACGCCACCGTCGGCGTCCATCGATACACGATCTCATGCAAAAATTCATTATCATCGATGCTCAGTGGATTGCTCGCACGGAGCAGGTCCGACGCCGAGAGCTCGAACTGCTTGTCGATCGCCGCGTTACGATCCTCCGGCGATTCAGCCAGATAGTCATCACGCATCGCACGCGTCAGGGCATACGCAACCTGTTTGGGCGTAGCCGACTCGTTCAGATCAAGACCATACAACGTGACCGGGCCCACCTCCGGTGCCCGCGCCGGCTTCTTCGTGCAACCACCGACAATCGCAAGGACGGAAACCGGAAGCATGATCCACAGGGTAGATTTGAGAATCGCTCTTTCCATGGCGGGAAGTCTACACGGTCGCCGCAATCCTGCAATTGCACAGGGACGGACGTGCGTCACATGCGGATCATCGCCCCCGCACAAGAAAGGGCCCTCGCACGAGAAAGGCATGTCGACGCCATCGGTGATCGGGTTGTGATCCGTCACATCGCGGGCTACACTCGGGACCGAACGCTGGAGTCACACACAAATGCCCGACGCCAACAAAAATCTCTGGGCCCCCTGGCGCATGCAGTACATCCGTTCACTCGGCGATGAAGCCAAACCGAACGACGCATGTTTTTTCTGCACCTACTGGGAAAATCCAGACGAAGACGCCTTGCATCACGTGGTTTGGCGTGGCGAGCACACCATGGTTCTCATGAACCGGTTCCCGTACACAAACGGGCACCTTCTGGTCGCCCCCGATGTGCATTCTGGAGATATCACAACCATCGATGATCAGCTGCTCATCGAAATGACCGGTCAGATCAAAAACGCCGTTGGGATTTTGAAGAAGGTTGTTCATGCCCATGGCTTCAACGTAGGCTATAATCTGGGGGTCTGTGCGGGTGCGGGCGTGCCAGGACATATACACGCCCATATCGTGCCGCGATGGTCAGGCGATACGAATTTCATGGCCGTTCTGGGTGACTCGCGTGTCATTCCCGACGCACTCGATACGCTCTACGCTGATTTGATCAGTGAAGCGGTTGAGCAGAATCTGCGTAACGCAGAATAGACCCAACGACACGCGTCGACAGGCACGCAGCTACGATAAGGTTGGCAATCACGGCAAAATCAGCTTTGCTAGCCGGCCAAGGCCGCTGCGATCGCGTTATCCCCCCCGCCAGACGAAGCCCAGGCAGGGGAACCGATGACCAATGACGGCCACTTGAAAACGCGATCAGAAAAAACAGACAAAGACAAACAGACAAAGACAAATGGTCAGGGGCGACCGAAGACTGTCAGGGAAAGACAGATGCAACCACGCAATCCAGCCTGGAAAACCGATGGACTCTCACCCTTCGCTGCCGTCCTCGCACACGTCTGCCAGCGCCAGCATGCGGAAGAACCCGATCCACTGCGAACGCCCTTTGATCTCGATCGACATCGCATCATCGAATGCATGAGCTTTCGCAGACTGGAAGGCAAGACACAGGTGTTTGCCCCGTCAGCCAGCGATCATTTCAGAACACGTTTGACCCACACACTGGAGGTGTCAAACATCGCCCGTTGCCTGGCGGACAGACTGGGAATGAGCAGCTCACTCGCAGAAGCGATCGCCCTCGCCCACGATCTCGGACATCCGCCCTTCGGTCACGCCGGTGAAAAAGCCCTTCGCGAGTTGATGGCCGATCACGGTGGATTTAACCACAACGCCCACTCGGTTCGCGTCGTGGATTATCTGGAACACCCCTTCCCATCGTTTCGCGGCCTGAATCTCACCGAGGGAACCCGTGCCGGACTGCGAGACCATGAAACGCGTTACGACAAACCGACGGAAAGCGAGCACGCGGCACAAGCCGCATCGCCGATGGGCCCGAGCGTCGAGGCCATCCTGGCCTCCGTCGCCGATCGCGTGGCCTACGACTGCCATGACCTTGAAGATGCCATCGGCGCCGGCTTCATCGGTTTCGACGAATTGCGGGACGTGGCTCTTTGGCAAGACGCTTCGCGCGACGAGCAGATTCAGGACCTCCCCATCTTCGCCATTCGACGGCTGATCATTGATCGAATGATGAACCGACTCCTGACAGATTTGATCGATGAAACCAATCGACAGCTCTCAGCCGCTGATTCGACCACGTTTCACGAACTGCACACCGCCATCGGTTTCACGGCATCGGTAGAAAGAAAACTACTGGAACTGGAAGAGTTCCTTCTTCAGCGGGTGTACCGCCATCCGGAAATTGTAACATCCGATGCCAACGGGCAAGCGCTGATCGAGGCGCTGTTCGCTCATTATGTCAGCCACGCCGGCGACCTGCCCGATCGATTTCGCTCACGCATCGACCAACAGGGAGAGCACCGCGTCGCATGTGACTTCATCGCCGGCATGACAGATCGATTCTGCCGGACGCAATACGAGATGCATTGCACCAGTACACCGACCACGACCACGACCACGACACCACGATCGACGTCACGCAGCGACATTGGAAGAGAAGTCCAACAATCGCCCGAAGCGTCGAACGTGCTCTCGGAGCCGAAAGGCGGCCAACACGACCACGGGTAGCTCACCAGCCGCAAAGGCGCCAAGACCGGACCAGCCCGATTGGCACAATCACTAACCAGCGGCTGGCGCCCCCAACCATCCCAGGTGGTATACCCACGTCAGCAGATAGAGATATCCTGTCGCCAGCACCAATTGAGCAACAGCGAACACGCCACCGATCTTGATGAACTCGATAAACGAAATCTTCAAATTGTGCTTCTTGAGAATCGTACAGGCGACCACGGTACTGGCCGATCCGATCGGCGTGATGTTGCCCCCAAGATTGGCACCGAAAACAACGGCCCACCATTGCACCGGAGGAATCTGCGCCGCCGCTTCAGGATTCGGCGCGAAGATCTTTGCCAACATGGCGGCCAGCGGAATATTGTCGGTCACGGACGAAAAAATGGCCGTCAACCACATGAGTCCGTAAGGCCCGAGGATTCCGGTCAGCCCATCCAGAAACGAGCCAATCATCAGGAGCACCTCGGCACGCTCCATCACGCCGATGATGATGAATAACCCCACGAAAAAGAACACCATCGACCACTCGACGTCTTCCAGATCATGCTCGACATTGTCCGCATGCAGAAGCAGCATGAAGATCGCTGCCATCATCGCCACGACCTCGATGCCAAAGTCCCTGAGTATGGGAATCTGATCTTTCAGAGCAAAGCCGAGAATCACCAGAATCACGCCAACGATCGAGGTGTAGAAGAACCGCTTGTTCTTGACGGTCTCCCATTCGTCAAACGCCATGACGAGCGAGAGATTGCGCTCTTTGTCTTCTGGAACGGTCAGCGGTTGAATGGAATCGACAAAGACTTTTCGAACCAGCAGCATCGTCACGAAGGTCGCAACGGCCACATAGGGAACGGCAACCTGAAGAAAAAGCAGATAGCTGAACCCCGCCGCTTTGCCAACGATGATGTTCGGAATAGAGCTGATCAGGGTCAACAATCCACCAACGTTGGTCATGATGCCTTCTGTGATCAGAAACGGTCTCGCATCGAGGTCCAGTTTACGGCAGGCCACAACGGTCAGGGAGCCGATGATGATCATGGCCGTAATGTTGTCGAGGAACGCACTGAACACCGCCGTCAGAATCGACAGGTAGATCAGCAACAGATAGGGATCGCCACGGCTCGCCTTCAAGATCTTGATACTGACGTACGTAAATATCCCGCTTCGGGCCGACACTTCCACGAAAACGGTTGCGCCGATCACAATGCCGATCACCTCCCATTCGATAAAAGGGATGTAAACCGGCAGGTGATGCCCATCAACTTTTGGGAAATACCCCCAATGATCGGCCAGAAACATGCACAGCAACGCAGACAGCATAACCAGGACCGTCTTGTGAATTTTCTCACTGGCAAGAATCGCCAGGGTCACAATCAGGATTCCGCCAAAGATCGCAGTCTGCGTGCCGGTTACTTCAGCATGTGAAATCTCGGCTGCGGCTAGCAAATTCATCTGTTCTTTCCCTGTTACATGTATCACGAGGCCGGCATGTGATATCGCAGACCACCACCATGAATCCAAACAGCCCTGCATGAAGTGGCTGGGCAGCGAACGGATATCACAACGCAAGCACCGGAACGGACGTAATCGTGTGAATCAACTGATAGTCGGCCGCTGTCACGTGACTCTTGCCATCTTCATGGTGCCCCACCACCAGCATGTGAAAATCCTGTTCGGACAGCATTTTCCCGACCAAGTCACCGATCTGACCGATCGCAATGCGATAGTTCACTTCCACCTCCGCATCGCGCATCGAAAGGACGACCCCCTTCAGAAAACGCTCGCCGTGGTGACTCATCGCTTCCAGCAGATCCTGCCCCTCTGTCCGTTTGATGGT
>JBMYUM010000347.1:0-4824 GCA_049605375.1 Phycisphaerae bacterium
CCCGACAACCGGAAAAGTTCAATGTAAGCATCCTGCGGCGGAAAGCCGACACTCATCAAAACGCCGATCGGGGAGCCGCGCGGTCGCGGATCCCCGAGACTTATACCGACTTTTTCGTCACCCGTTGACGGCGAACGTTTGGAATATTACTATTCTCGGCCCGGGCAAATTTGTCACGGGTTACAGCCCCCATCGTCTAGTGGCCTAGGACACCGGCTTTTCATGCCGGTAACAGGGGTTCGAGTCCCCTTGGGGGTGATGGTTGAAACCGCCTTGGCATCGCTGCCAGGGCGGTTTTTTTTGTAGGATTTCCCCATGAGTGGCTCATCCCGAAAAGAACAACGTCGAAGGTCCCAGAACCGAGACAAGCAGGATTCCCCCCCACGGAAACAAGACGGGCAAGATCGGAACCAACGCCCCCCGATGTTCCCACGCTGGATCTACCTGGGCATCCTCGCCCTCGGGCTATATCTCGCCGGCTCCCAATACATGCGACAACGCAACATCCGCAGCCATCTTGATGGCCTGGAACAAGCCAGGACGGCCCTGAAGAGCACAACCTCCGACCGCGCCCAGGCATACAAGAATCAGGTCAAACTCCACCGGACAGCACTCGTCAACCTCGGCTATCTGGAAGAACTCGTCTTCCCGATGAAAAACATGACCCCGGATTCCCCCGGGTTCGGCGCGTTCGTGAACGACATGCGCACCCGGTTCGAAAACTCCCCCGGTGTCAGCCTCGACCTGGATGACATCACCGGACAACTCTCCATCCGGACCTTCGAACACCGATTCGGCATGGAAGGCTGGCAACGCTTTGTCGATGCCTACGACAACCAACCCAACAACGAGTGGATCCCCGAACGCCCCGTCGCGACAGAAATGAACGCATTTGTCGGGGAATGGATCGATCAAGACGGCCTGGGGACGTACATCATCAAGACCAACACCCAAGGCGGCCTCAGTGTCAAAGCATTGGCACAAACCGGATGGACAACGGAAATCAAGAACCTTCGCGCGTGGGATGTCGGCGAATCCAAACCGCCCACGCTCGCCATGGATCAGTTCTACTGGAAGCTTCCGACCGAGGATGCAGAAGCGCAGGCCGATCCGCTGGAGCGACTCTGGTGCGAGGTGGAACTTCGACCAGATGACAGCACCGCGGGCAATACGCTGGTCAAGCGAATGAAACACGTCAATCTTGACAAATGGGAAAAATCCAACCTGCAACGAGTCAACAATTGAGGCTTCACCAGAATACCCATCGCCGTAGAGGAAAGAAGCAGCGATCATGAACAACGAGACCGTCGTCAAAGCCTTCAATCGAATCGCAGACCTGATGGAAATCGATGGCGAAAGCGGTTTCCGCGTCAATTCCTACCGGCGTGCCGCACGCACGCTGAAGGACGTGACCACGGACATCGCCACACTGGCCAGGGAAGAACGATTGACGGAGCTGCAGGGGATCGGTAAGGGGATCGCCGAAAAAATCCAACAGCTCATCAACGAAGGCAAGATCGACGTACTCACCGAACTCGAAGCAAAGATTCCCGAAGGCCTGCCCGTACTCCTGGAAATCCAAGGCCTCGGGCCGAAGAAAATCGCACAGTTCCACGATCAACTCGGCGTGACCGGCCTCGATGACCTCAAGAAATCGATCGATAGCGGCAAGCTGGCTGAACTCAAGGGCATGGGAAAGGCCAGCGTTCAACGCATCACGGAGGGAATTAAGTTTCTCGAAAGCAGTGGCGGCCGATCGAGACTCGGGGAATCGCTCATCTGCGGTGAAGCACTGGTCGAGAAAGTCAGGCAAATCCCGGGAACGGGACGTATCGAAATTGCAGGCTCCGTTCGGCGCGGCAAAGAAACCAGCGGCGACATCGACATCCTCTGCGAGACATCAACGCCCGAGGCAGTGGTCGAGGCCTTTACATCACTTGACGAAGTCATTCGCATACTCGCGGCCGGTTCGACCAAAGGATCGGTCATCGCCGCGTTGCCCAACGGCAAAGAAATTCAGGTCGATCTTCGCGCGATTGAGCCGGATGCCTTTGGCGCGGCACTCCAGTACTTTACGGGTTCAAAGGAACACAACGTCAAAGTACGCGAGGCGGCCGTCAAACGTGGATGGAAGTTAAACGAGTATGGGCTCTACGATGGCGACGAACGCATCGCCGGTAAAGACGAAGCCGAGATCTACGCCAAACTGGACATGCCCTGCTATCCTGCAGAACTGCGCGAAGATCGCTACGAGTTCACCAAAGACATCGACTACAGTGAGCTAATCACCGTCGACGATATGCGTGGTGACCTCCATATGCACACCGTTGCAAGCGATGGGAAGAACACCATTGAAGAGATGGCCGAGGCCGCCAAGGCACGAGGCTACGACTACATCGCCATCTGCGATCATTCCCGCAGTTCGACGATCGCCAATGGACTTTCCATCGAACGCATGGAGCAGCACATCAAGGACATCCGTTCAGCCAACGATCGCGTGGACGGCATTGAGATCCTCGTCGGAACCGAGTGCGATATTCTCACCGACGGCTCGCTGGATTATCCGGACGATCTACTCGCGCAGACAGATTGGGTGGTCGCTTCGATTCACGCCGCCATGGGCCCCGGGGGCTCCGGCAAGCTCGATCCGACCGAACGCACGCTGGCCGCGATCAACAACAAGTATGTGTGCCAGATTGCGCATCCGACCGGCCGGCTGATCAACAAGCGTGCAGCGATGGACTTGGACTTCGACACAATCGCCAGGGCGGCAATCGACACCGGAACGGCACTGGAAATCAACGCCAGCTGGTACCGGCTCGACCTCAAAGACGTGCATGTTCGTCAGGTTCTGGACCTCGGCGCCACAATCGTCATCAATACGGATGCCCACAAGACCGACAGCTTTGACTTCATGCGCTTCGGCGTGATGACCGCCCGCCGTGCGGCAACACCCAAGTCGGCCGTCCTCAATGCCGGGACGCTGGACAACCTGCGCGAATTCGTTCAACACAAACGTGATCGCTGACGCTAAGGCCTTCCTTCCAACACAGGGCCTCCCTAGCAACACAGTGCCTTCCTTGTTCAGCGTGCCATGCTTGGTAAGGGTGCCATGCTTACCCCTCGCCGCAGGCGAGAGTAAGCATGCATCCCCCCCCGCACGAACGGATCACATGCCCAGGTAAAAATAAAGCGAACCGATTGGCCCATACCAATCGGCTCGCCGGACTCCGTTTGACCGGAGTGCCCCCCCAAGTCATCGCACCGCGGATTCAGGAATCCGCTGTCCCGACTGTTACAGGAGTGCGAGAATGTTGCCTGCCTGCTGGTTCGCGACCGAAAGCAGCGACACACCAGACTGAATCAGAACCTGCTGACGATTGAGCTCAGCGGTTGCAATAGCAAAGTCGGTATCACCGATCACGCTCGCTGCATCCGTCAGACCCTTCTGAGCAGCCTCAAGCGAACGAATCGAACTTCCAACAGCAAATTTCTGGAAACCGCCCAGTCGACCGCGAATCGACGCAACTTCACGCGTCGCACCGCGGACAGCCTTCAGGGCTTTCTCCACGTCGGTCTTGAGGTCAGCCGAACCACCCGACTTCAGTTCTGTGAGCTTGACTGTACCGTTCTGACCACCGAGCTTATACGAAGCCAGCGAGTCAATACCGATCGTCTGACGGGTATCCGTCGTCGTACCCAACTGGAACGTCGCACCACCGTCAGCCTTCACAGTGAAGCTTGTCGATGTCGTCGCACCGGAGTTTCCACTACCGAAGGCCTCGGTCAGCGTGAACGAAAGGCTCAAGCCGTTTGCGTTATACGAAACATCCAGACCATCCGTACCAGCAACCTGGCCGTTGATGGTGATACTCGCATCAACACCCTGAACTTTCGCAAAACTCGTCAAGTCGTTGGCTGTGCTACCGTCGGTGGTGGCCGTACCGTACGAACTGTTGATCACCCCTCCGGAAAGCACCTCCGCACTGACATATTCGTCAGCACCATACTGTGTGGAATTCACAGCGACGTTACCTGAGTTCTGGATAGCCGAAACACCTGTCTGGTCTTTCGCACCATTGATCAGGGTAACCAGCTCGGCCTGTGTCGTGCCGCTCGAAACACTGAGCGTTACCGTGCCAAGGGAACCTGTGACGGCAATAGAAGTCGTTCCCGATGTGCGGGCCGTGCCAGCCATTGTCGCCAGTGTTGTTGTCGCCACCTGTGCCGAAGCAACACGGTTCACGGTCAATGACGTGTCCGATGTCACCTGGCTTCGCGAGTACACGCGCAGGTTGTCAAATTCGCTGTTGTTGGCAGCGTTGGTCGTTTGAATACTGAAGCTTCCGTCCAGCAGCTTCTGACCGTTGAATTGCGTGGTACTGACAATTCGGTCAATCGCAGCCAGGGCATCGTCGATCTGCGACTGATTCGCGGAGATCTCTGCGTCCGTCAGGTTCGCACTACTGGCCGAAGCATTGACCAGCGTTTCGATCTCCGACAACAGACTCGAAATCTCAACGATGGACTGATCCGCCACCGTCAGAATGGAGTCCGTTCGTGTGTTGTTGTTCAATGCAGTGTCAACGGCTGACAGCTCAGAGTTGAGACCCGCCAACGCGATCAGGCCTGCAGGATCGTCAGCACCTGAGTTGATTCGCTTACCGGTCGTGAGCTGCTGCATCGTCGATGACTGCTCACGTGTGTTCCTGTTCGTCACGAGGTCTCACGTGGACGTCACGACGCGCGAGACGCCCCGCACTGGGACACTGATCACACTGTACGTGTTACACGAAGTTAAACCTTACATATATTGGTCCGCGC
>JBMYUM010000348.1:0-4808 GCA_049605375.1 Phycisphaerae bacterium
ACAATCATGCTCGTCCCCTGACCGAACGACCGGTAGGTCGGGCCCTGGCCCGACATGGCCAGACTCTGCGGACGCGCCGGTCGAAGCCTGCCCTTGGGCAGGCGACCGATAGTAGCCCCAGGCGCAACCCTGGGGTAACCGTCAAAAAGATACGATCCAAGCCCGCCGAACGGTGGGCGACACCTTCATCCGAACTACCATGACATTTCATCCGAACGAGAGTGCCATGCCCAAGCCCGATTCGTGAAACGATGAGGCGCGGGCATGTTCCCCCGAACCCCCATTGCCCCCTCACACAATCATGCTCGTCCCCTGACCGAACGACCGGTAGGTCGGGCCCTGGCCCGACACCTCCCCCCGTTCACTCCATCCCCAAAAAACAACCCCCGACACTCAAATGAGCCCCGGGGGTATGGTTGCCATCAATCGACTGCGGCAATCGAATGCAAAGAACGAGGACGCCTAATCACAAGGCAGCGGGCATCCAGACTCCGCATACGTCTGACCTTGGAACGCAAGCACGTTCTCAAGAATATCAGCAAAGTTCACCACACCGTTCGGCACGCACGGCTCAAGGTCAGCCGCCTCAAGCGCGACGTTCGCAAAATTCTGCTGGAACGCCTGAACGACAAGCTGAATATCAGCAAAGTTCACCGCACCGTTCTCATCAACGTCACCATGGACCGGCGTACTGACAAAAGCTTCCGGACCCAATTCAGGATTGCCAGGCGTACCTGAGTCGTACTGAACGACATAGAAACCGCCCGGAATGATCTCTTCACCCGTAGCGTAAACGTTGATGCCCCACGTAGCGGCGTCCTGGAACACCGGACTGGCGCCAAGCGTGCCATCAGCCTGCAGGTAGCCGGCCACGCAGGCCGTATTCACATCGTCCTGATCGCCTGTAACATAAATGGCAAACGCACCACCGCCGCTCGACACGTCGATCAAAAGGTGACGAGGGCCGGCACTCTGTGCAAACGGCTGATTCAGGAAGCAAAGCAACTCTTCCACCTGGAAGTTGTCGACACCACCCTCGGTGATGCTCGGGTCGGCGGGAGGATCAGCCATGCCGAATCGAACCGCGACTTCAGACGTCGGCTCAACATAAGCACCAACCTGGAACGCGTCCGTCAACCACTCTCCACCGGTATCAGAAATCGACTGAACAAACGTCCATGAGTCACCACCGTCATTCGACACGTGAACGGTCATCTGGTCGTCACCGCTGGAGTAAACCCAACGGGCAAAACTGATCGAACCGTCGGTGCCGTCAAGGTCAATCGTCGGTGAAATCAGGTACGTCGGACCACCATCAACATCGGTCGAGCTGGCCGAACCACCCGGAAGACCGTTTTGTGTCACAAACGCCATCGTGTTCTCAAGTCCCGACGTCGCATCATCTTCTGGTGAAGCAAGCTCGATCCCGATGATCGTTCCGTTGGGGTCGGCCTGCTCCCACGCACCACCAGTCAAACCGCCGGTATTGATGACCGTCCAACCCGAAACATCCTCTTCAATCTCATCACGAAGCGTCACGCCGGTACCAGCCGCCGCTACCGCAGAATACGTCGCAGCCGGAGCACCAACCGGATCACTGAACGTTCCGCCGCCGTTCAACAGGTCAGCAGTCACGTAGAAGTCGATCAACTGCGTACAACCCGCACCCGGGAATGTACCCTGATACTCGTTGCCACTGATGAACGTAAGAGGCGAAGACGTAAACGCACCACCATCGATGCTCACAAACAACTCCGCAGAATTCGTGTCAATCTGACCACCACCGATAGCCTGCAGGCTGACCGTAAAGTCAAACGACTCTTCCGGAACGACGAAGGCAGGGAGACCTTCCGGATAAGCAAAGACCATGCCGACCGGCGGCTCGTTGATCCAGATCTCGTAGCCCGAGCAGGTCCCGATGAACATGTCCTGCCAGCCGTCACCGTTGATGTCCATGATCACAATGTCATGCGAACCGTTCGGCGTCCAGGGAGCCGCACCACCCTGCTCCTGCAAGGTGACGTTCGGAAGATTGCCGAGATTGCGGTAGATGTGCATACGACGGCTGCAACCGTCGAAGTCAACGTCAACGTCAGTAATCACAACGTCGACATGACCATCATTGTTCAAGTCAGCAATACCGTGGTTTCCACCAAATCCATCGTCAGGCGTACCGGTAAAATCCAGAATCAGGAAGTTGGCAAGACCGTCACCACCGTTACCCGTGTTGATCATGTATCGATCGTCACCGTCATCCGTCACCACCAGGTCAAGACGACCATCCTGGTTCAGGTCAGCCGGCGTCACGTGATAAGGAGCAAGATCGTAAACAACGTCAAAGTCATTGAACTGACCGGGATTATTCGGATCGTTGTAGCTGATGGAAATACGCTGAGGCGTCTGAAGCGCCGTATCCTTGACAACGTCCAGTGAACCGTCACCGTTCATGTCAACAATCGCCGATGCCATACCAAACGCCGACAGAAGCATCTGCGACGTCATCCGCGTCTCCAGCGAATCAGTAAAGAAACCATTCCCGTCATTGAGGAAGAGGCGGTCGTTGACGTCGTGACCATTGGGCATCTGCGGAGCAGTCACAGCGTTGTCGTAGTCACCGAAGTAAAGGTCCATATCACCATCTTCGTCGACATCACCAGCCGCTACCGAACAGAAACGAGGCGCGACCGCCAGATTCGCTCCGATCGTGCGAATCTGTGGGATGCGAGCCTCCTCGTAACGGAAGCCCAACCACTCACCGTTCGACTCACCAAGGTTGATGTAAACACGAGGATGCGAAATCGTCTTCGACAGGCCATCGCTGATCGTCGGAGCCGTGACAATGTCCAACCACGTGTCACCGTTCACGTCGACAAGAATAATGTCGCGGTCATTCGTGATGTCGTTAAAACCATTCCCGCCATCGTCAGCGGCCGTGACGTACTCCTGCGTGCGGTCAACGAACACACCATGAACGTCGTGACCGTCCGAAAGCGACTCAAACATCAGCAACTGATTCTGGCAAAGATTGCTGCCGTTACAGGCACTGCCGACATCCGTCTTTCGAGCGACGACAATATCAACATCACCATCCTGATCGACGTCACCATAGGCGAAGTCGTTCTCCGCCTGGTCGTTGATACCACGCTGCGGCGTAGCAATCAGACGGCTCGACGTTTCATCCGTGAATTCGATCCATCCGCCACTGCCGGCCTCAGCCAGAATCGGCATACAAAACAACGCCGCCAAAAATACGACACCACCACCCGTAGCCAAACGGTTCATGGAAACCTCCAGGTATAAAGCTCAGGGACAACCTCGACCCCACCGTGTTTCGAGGAAGACGCAAATGACGCGCCAACACCGATAATCTACCGAAACAGGACACGCTATTGCAAGGTATTCTCGACCCACCATGGTCGTCATCGACGTCAACTCTTGCTTCAACAAACCCAGCAAGCTTGAAATCGTTCACCAGCCAGAAAGATCAAGCCACGCACCGCCCCACCATCGAACACCACCGACAACACCGCACCGTAATAACGCACAAAGTGCCAACCCGACGACATCCGACGGGCGAAAGCGAAGCCAATGTAAGCCCAACCATCAATCCAGGCACCCGCATCGAAAGAACCCCGTGAAGCACCACTGGTCGTGCACGCCAGAAACAAGAAGGGAATTTCCGTCGCCTGAGGAAGGTAATAAGCCTAACGTGTCATAATGAGCACGATAGCGAACAACGGGAGACGTAGGCGGAAACACGAATCTCACAACAAACGGGGTAGCAGGGAATCCCCGAATGACCGAGGCTCCACCAAAAGCGCAGCAAGATAAGCGCGACCGGAACAACCGGAAGGCGGGTGCCGACCAATAAGAGCCGTAAGGAACCAGCAATGACGTCTTTTTGCATCTGCACAACAGCCGGACAGCGACCGGTCTCGTGCCAGAATGCGCAACACAACCAACAGCAATGCCGCAAACGCAAAACAAGAACACTCGAACTTGCCCGAAGAACAGCTATACTTGAGTGACTTACCTGGGGCGAACAATGGAATTGAATACGCAGCAAAACACACCGAAAGGACTCAATGTGAATCGCCGGACCCGCAGCAACCGGACCCGCAGCAAGCGGACCCGCAGTAACCGGAGCAGCAGCAACCGGACCCGAAAGTGGAGCTGCCGGATCCCAAACCCGTGGACGTGGGTCGCATGCCTGCTCATCAGTCTGAACACAACCCTGGCAGCATCGAAACAAGCGCCCAATCAGGCAGATTCCACCCACGAAAACGCGTCAGCAGAACGTAATACCGCCTCGCCCAAGACCGCGCAAATCGTTCAAATCGACCTCGCCCAAACCAACTTGGAACCGCAGAAGGCATCTAAAAAATCCCTGAATTTTTCACTGAGAGATGGAACGCAGCTCGATATCCCACTCAAACCGATTCGCATATTCAGCCCCAATGTAAAAGTGGTACGCGGTTCCAGGACCGGCGAACAGAAGCCCATTGATTTTCGACCCGATACGGTCAACGCGTGGATCAGCAGCGACCCCCAACAGGAAGCCTACATCTACAACTCCAACAGACTGACCACAGGATTCCTCCGCAATCCCAACGCGCAAGGACGACTACGCAACGGCCTCCATCTCTCGCACAAGAATCATGGTGGAACCATACTGCCGCCCAACCATGTCTCGGTTTTTCCCGCACAACAACGAGACGATCAGCCCGACGTGCCTCTTTGTGGACTCGACCATCATGATCATGCACATCACCATGAGCACGGACATCACCAGAAGTATAAATACCACC
>JBMYUM010000349.1:0-4791 GCA_049605375.1 Phycisphaerae bacterium
TGGCGATTGGGGCGCCGTGATAGCATTTGTTCCTGCAGCTCTGCCGCATCCTCGAATCTGAGCATCATCTCAAGCGCCTGCAGAAGCCCCTTCCAGGTCCTTTCATCTTCCGGCGCGACGTCAAATGCCTTGCGATAGGCGTCGAGCGACTTATCGAGATTGTTGTTGTCGTAACTCTCAGCAAGAGAGAGCCAGGCATCGCCATCTGCGCCATGCGCTTCGATCGCATCCATGATGGACTTGCGGTAAGCATCCAGATCACCGTTACGACGCAGCGTCAACACCGCTTCGCAACGGGCTTTGACCATCGGTGACGAAGACAGCTCTACGAGCTTCTGGTACTGTTCGATCGTCGCTTCGACCTTTCGTTCGTCGAAGTAGACCTTGGCCAGGAGTTCGCGTGCATCGTCGATCTTTGGATTGCGTTCAAGCAGATTTGTCAGATGAAGACGAGCCCGCTGAGTCTGCCCCGTCTTCAAAAGAACGCGTGCCAGGGCGATGGCCGCCAACGCATCCCCGCGATTCTCCTGAATCGCAGCACGATAATGCACTTCGGCACGATCATCCTGATCAAGGCGCTCATAGATGTCGCCGAGAACGCGTTCCAGTCGGCCGTCCTCCGCTTTCTCCGGATCAAGACGTTTTGCAACGGCCAGCGCCTGATCGTAGCGGTACTCGCGGTAATAGGATTCGGCTAGAGCAGCGCGAACGAAGGGATCCTGCTCGTTCTTTTCGTGCGCTTTCTGGAACAGCGTGATCGCCAGATCATCTTTTCCCGCTTCCCATGCAACGAGTCCGAGTAGGTAGGGATCGTGACCTGAACGATTCACCTTGTCGTTCAACAAGGCGTTTGCGAAGCGGGGATTACGCCCCATCCCACGAACCTGATTTTCGAAATCCGAACGGCTTCGCGGGGAGGCCTCCAGCCCTGCGCTGCACTGCGCCAGAACGCCCTCCGGGTCACCCTTCTTCACATAAGCTTCGATCAGCATCGACCGGATCACGTCGGCCTGCGGGTGGTTCTGCAGATAGGTATCAAGAACATCGACGGCGTCAGCGAACTTTCCGTTGGCCTGCAACGCCTCAAAGAGTTCGACGGCCGGCGCAGGATCTTCCTGGCTTGGATCGAATGACTCACGCAGCGTTGAAACAAGACGCCCCAACGTGCCATTCTGCTGATGAACTTCCAGGAGCAAGGGGAAGGCCTGTCGAGCCGACGCTTCGGAGTGGTCACGGATCGCACCAATGACGCGAAGGGCGTCGTTGGGCTTTTCGGCACGCAGCCAAAGTCGCACGCATCGTTCCCCCCGTTCGATGTTATTCGGCGCAGCGAGAACCAGCGGCTCTAAGGTGGTGGCCGCCTCCGCCAATCGACCGAGCGCTGCCAACACGTTTGATTTCATTTCACGCAGGCGGTTCCGCTCTGCCGCATCCAGTGCGTCGGCATCCTGCTGATCCGCCGCGGCGGCTGTGGACTCGCACGCCTCAATCTGACCTAGCGATGCTGTGAAATAGCCTTCTCGTTCCAATGCTGTTGCCAGTGCGGCATGAATTTCCTGCCGTAGATTGTCATCATCGCGGTCACGTGCGAGTGCCAACGCCGTTCGCAACGGATTCAAGGCTTCTGCAAATTCGCCGTGATATGTGTGGAAGCGGCCCATCGCATAGTACCCCATGGGCGCCAGGGGATCACCGGCTATGCTCTTCTCCGCATGCCCGCGCGCCACGTCCGCGTTACCCATTTCCAAATGCAGCTGCGCGAGCGCGGCGTGAAGCTTCGGATGGTTCGGCTGGTAGCGCAAGGCTCGCTCGAGCGCGGCATTGGCCTCAGCGAACCTTGATTCTGTCATGAGGTTTCGAGCGCGCTGGTATTGACGTTCCGCCCGAATGGAAAGTGGTTTGACTTCGCCTGCAGCCTCGCCTTCTTCACCGGCTACAGGGATCACCGGACGCGGTTCAATGTCGTCCAGTTTCAGAAATGCTTTCTGGGGATCGAGTGCTGTCGCATCCTGCTGTTGAATTCTGTCGCGTTTGCCGTCAGTGCTGCAACCGCCGATGAAGGCAGCGGACAAGGCAAGCACAATGGGCAAGGAACAGTAGCGGTCCATCATTACTTTGGCATCCTCTCATGATGTCGAACATGCCCGACCGCGTCCGACATCAACTCTTTTTGCTCTTTTTCTTGACGGTCTTTTTCTTTGTTGTCTTGACCTTTTTTGCCTTGGTGGACTTGTGATTTTCCAGGGTCGCGACGAATTGTCGTCCGTCGGCGGCGCTGATATGACGTTCCAGGAAAGCCTGCACTTCGGCACGTGACGCTTCAGGATTCACCAGATCCTCGTCGTGAAGGATCTTGAGCATGCTGTCATTGACCGGGATGGCGTGGCCGCCGAGATACCAGAGCATGACGGTCGCCACGGCATACTCGTCCATGCCGTTCAACGACTCCAGGTATTGCCGCGCTTCGCGTCGGCCCATGTTTCCCAGTCTATCCATCCCCAGCGCGTTCTCTTTATCGTAGAGATGCTGAAGCGCATCAATCAAGCGTTGAAAGGCGTCCGGCTGCATCTTTGCGCCGGCGATTGCTGCGAGGTCATCGGCATTTGAAACACGGATCTCGTTCCAGTCTACGGCTTCCGTGGTGAGTCGCTCAATGACCCGTCGCACCTGATCTTTTGACAGACTGGCCCCCAGAATTCCTGTTGCCAGGCAGAACAGCGGATCGGGCTTGTCTTCGTCGGCTTCGGCCGCGGCGCCGGGACGCATCTTCGCCCAGGCCTTCTTCAACTTGGTGGCATACGCGGTCCCGTTTTTCATTCCTGGATCTCCCGATCATCCGCACCAGGAAGGAGCGGTTCTGAGGCGTCCAGTTGATCGATCGAGCCCTCTGCATCATCCCTGACCGAATCCGCCGCGTGCTCGCCATCGGGCTGCGCATGGTCAACATCTTCTGCTTCGCGTTCGCGTTTGTTGGCCTCAATCAACTGAAGCGTGGTCAGGGCACGCTTACCAAGCTCATCGATTGCGAATACGAGTTGCGGACAATGCCGCATGGACACATTCGAGGCAACGAGTCGCTGCAGCACACCGTGGGCGCTTTCAAGCGCGGCCATGGTCTTACGTTCATTGGCGTCGCCGCCCGGCACGTTGACATAAACGCGGGCAATCTGCAGGTCGCTTGTCACTTCGACACGGCTGACCGTCGTCAGGAGTTCGATCCTGGGATCGGTCAGCTCATGGATGATGGCTTCGCCGACAATCTGCCTGATCAGGCTGGCTACTTTTTCTTTTCGAAAAGGCTTCATTTCTTCAATCTACGGTTGCGCAGACTGCCACGCCGTTGGCACCAAACGCGTCACACCTCTTACAGAATCTCCCGCTCGTAATCCATAAGCGTCAGTCCTGTGGCACTGCGAAGCGTGTCGACCGCCTTGTCGAGCACGGAATGAACGAAACGGGCATCATCGGCTACGGTAACGATGGCGAGCGTCGCACGTCGCGGCGAGTCCGTATCGTTGACTTCAGCCACGGATACGTTGAACTGCCTCCGCAGGCGCTCTTTCACGCTCTTGATGACCCGCCTCTTATCTTTCAAAGACATGGCTTCGAGCAGCGCCGTTTCTACCGAGAGCGCACCGATGATCATCGTTATCGTCCGCGAATCACTTTCTGTGAAAACTCACCGTCGTGAATATTGATCATGAAGAGTCGCGTCCGACCGTCTTCGGTGATGTAAGGAATCGTTCCGATTCGTTTGAGTGCCTGCATCACATAGGTCTGATCAGACGCCCGCACATCGTAATAGTTGAGTTCACCAATCACGTGGCTTTCATCGAAAGCGTAGCGATCTTTGGTCGGCAGATACTTCAGTACCAGTTCTTCCATATTCAGCGTGTCATCGGCCTTCATCAATCGCGGAAGAAAAAGGGCACGCACCCCTCGATCGGCCTTGCCATTGAAAACTTCCACGTTTCGATACTGACGGACGATGTACTTCTGAACGTCCGACTCATCGATAAAAACAGTCGCGGACGCTTCTGATTCGTCCGGCAGGAAGTACTCCCTGACAAGCTTGGTTCGCTCGCCGGCCGACGCTTGGTCGATCGAACGACGGAACGTTGTGTAGTCGCGGTAACCGACTAGCCCTTTGTCGTTCCAGGGAACCGCAATCTCGACCACATACATGCCATCCTGGGCGCGGGAGCACGGCTCCTGATCGCCTACACGGAAGCTCGTCGCGCCCGGCAGACGATGGATACGGCCGGTCTTCGGTGCCTTGTCGGCAGCGATGTAGTAGCCGTCTGCATTGGGCGGCGTGGAAGCGACGTAGATGCCCCGCAAGCCCTTCTTGCCTTTTTCTATCAAACCGTTCGCGCTGCGTCGGCTCGTCGATGAGGAGCCACGTCGGCGGCGCCCGCCGCTTTCCTCCGATTCGTTCTTGGTGTCGGTCGTTGAGGCGTTCGTGCGCCGCTCACTGTTGTTTTGCGCCAACAGATTCTGAGCAGCCGGCAATATCACTTTCCGGCCGACAACCACAACAACGACAATCAGAATGGCGGCATATGTCAGTTTGACAATCACCGCGAAGGGATCGTAGGGTTTGTTTCCACCACCCTTGAAGACTTTGCGCGTACGTTTCTTCGGCTTTCGCTTACCCGATTCCGCTTCGCCCTGTTCCAGATCTTCGAACAGAAAGTCGAGGTCATCTTCACGATTCTCTGGAACCGTGGACTCTTTGCCACAATAGGAGCAACGAACGACGCCACCGGCGTTCTCATCACGCGCGCGAAC
>JBMYUM010000350.1:0-4791 GCA_049605375.1 Phycisphaerae bacterium
GGGATACTCATGACCGCACTCACGCCACATCCGGGTAGTCAAAAGCCACTGATTGGTGTCACCATGGGCGATCCCGCAGGGATCGGGCCCGAGGTCGTCGTCAAAGCACTGGCCGATCCTGAAGTTCGCGCACTCGGACGATTCCTCATCTTCGGCATCGATGAATGCCTCTACGATGCCGCAGAACAGGCGGGCATCAAACCCTTCTGGTTCCGCGTCTCCAGTGATCAGGCCAGCCGAATCGACTCCGGTGTCGTTGTGGCAGATTTTGATGATTTTGCCGGTAAGAAATGGCGCCCTCCCAGACCGCGTGCCGAAGGTGGTGCCGCGTCACTTGCGTTTGTGGACGCCGCAATCGAAGCTGCCAAGGGCGGTGCCATTGATGCTATCGCAACGGCCCCGATTCACAAAACTAGTTGGAAACTCGCGGGGTGCCGCTTCCCCGGACACACCGAGAAACTGGCCGATGCCTGCAAGTGCAATCGATTTGCCATGGCATTCGTCGGTGGTGGCTTGCGAATTGCATTAGCAAGCGTTCATGTCGGACTGTTCGAATTGCGAAATCGCTTCAATCTCGGCATGGTGTTTACCCCCATCGATCTTCTCCATCGATCGCTTACAGGTTGGTTCGGATTGGAGCATCCGCGAATAGCCGTGGCAGGACTGAACCCCCATGCCGGTGAAGATGGTCTCTTCGGGGATGAAGAGGCAAGAGTCATCGAGCCTGCCATGCAAATGGCACGCAATGCCGGTATAGACGTCGAAGGCCCTTTCCCGGCAGACACGCTATTCACCCCACGCATGCGGACAAGGTTTGATGGCATTGTCGCGATGTATCACGATCAGGGTTTGATCCCGATAAAAATGCTTGCCTTTGATACGGCAGTGAATCTAACCCTGGGGTTACCGATCATTCGTACCAGTGTAGATCACGGCACCGCGTTCGACATCGCCCACACCAGTCGGGCGGACGCCACCAGCATGAAGGAAGCCATTCGCCTGGCGTGCGATCTGTCCCGACAACAAGCGGCGACCTGGAGCGAGCAAAAGCAGGCACCAAACAGCGTCGGCAAACCACCCTCTCCATCTGCCTGAACAACGGTTTGCTGGCAGAAAAAGTCGTACTCCATATCTTCAGGCTGCAGTGGGAATACACCTTTCAAACAGCGTGCCAACCACGGTTTATCGCCTGAAATTGTGGGTAGACCCTATGTACTTTCTGATCGATCATGGTTAGAGTTTTTCTTGGCGGCGGTGCGGGTTGTTCCTTCTTTACCCCGACCGTGCCTGTGCCGCCGCCATTCCCAATTCACCCGCCGCACAGGTGAAACCCGACTCCAGATTCCCTCGAGCCAGCCGATTTCTGAACGACCAGCGTTGGTCGAGAACGTCAACTGTCGATGTATTGGCGAATCACCTATTTGCCCTCAAAATGGGTTGGCCTTGACCGGTGAGAGGCTCGACAAGTGAGAGCCTCGACAGGCGCGACGGATGATCGCAACGGAAAGGCCCAACGGAAACAACGTATGTCCATGATGTGCCCCGCCTGCCGTCACGTGGTGGATGACGAATCACTTCGCCACAACCGATGCGGAAACTGCAATGCCCCGCTGCCCAAACCAACGGGCCGGTTGCAGGCAAAGGGGAGTTCCGGCGCGCAAGCCCCGGACGAAGATCAACCGCCGCGCGTCCCTGCCTCCAAACAACCGGAAACGCATCAAGCACCGACCTCGGTCGCTCGTTCCGTGAATCAGGAGGCAGGTACTCCACCTCCGCCACCCGAGTCCGAACGAAAATCCGAATTTGATCCGGCGTCGACGACGTCTCTCATCTGCGCTGGACTGTTTTTTGTTCCCATCGTAACACAAGCGATCGGCATCATCGCGGGAAGCATCAGCATCGCGCGCGCGAGGCGTGCTCGCAAACCAGTCCATTTTGGGGCCGTGCTCGGTCTCGCTTTTTCAATCGCGGCATTGATCGGATGGGCATTGATTTTCCGAACCATCAACATCGGTGGTAGGGCTATGATAACAGTGGGGCCTGCGGTCAGTTTCCCAACATCGCCCGAAGAGGATGATGAGGCAACTCGTGTTGCGGATGACGCCATCACCATGGAACGGGTCGGGGCAGCGGCCACCTCCTACAAACGAGATTTTGGACATTGGCCGGCGTCAATCGACGACCTTAAGAAGTCAATTCTCCCACCATCATTCGAACTGCCTGAGACCGTCGTCTGGTTGAGCGTTGACCCGGCCGAATCCGATTTGACCCGACCGCTGTTGGTCCGCAGCCCAAGCCGTTGGGATAAGAACGGTGATAAACTCGCATCACCACAGTGGATGGTCCAGCCGCTCGTCGGCGAAATACGATATGAATCTGTTGACCCGACACCTCCGTAACGCCAAGTATTGCCTGCGGTCGATGATTGGAAGTTTCGCAGCGGGTGGACATGCCCAGGTTGGCAACGAGAATAGCGCTTGCGTTTCGAATGCGCGGTTGTTTCAGTCCCTATGGCAATGATTGAGAATTCAGGAGTCATTGATTGTGAAGACGTATCTGTTGAAGTCGGTGTTGCTGGCTGCGTGCCCGCTCTTCCTTACGGTCGGCTGTGATGTGATCGCCATACCGGTTTCTGGCGATGGTGTGCTTCGGTTTGATGCTGAACTCGAAGGTGGTTGCCTGAGTTTGGAAGCAGAGGATGGCACGACGTATGAGCCGCAGAACCTGCCAGATGATCTTGAGCAGCGTGTGAGAGGCGGTGAAGTCGTCAACGTTGAATTTACGGGCGTCCTGGTGACTGATTCCCTGTCCATTTGTCAGGTGGGGCCGATCCTGGCCATCGTGAACATCGCTGAAGTCGATTCCTCGGTGACCGGCAGTGGTGTGTTGAGTTTTGATGCAGAGCTTGAAGGTGGTTGCTTTACGCTTGTTGCAGATGATACCAGCTATGAGCCGCAAGGGCTTCCGGAAGATCTCGCGCAGCGCGCGATGGATGGCGAAGACGTCAACGTAGACTTCACCGGCGTCCCTTCGGATGCCGCTTCGATTTGTCAGGTCGGTACGATCCTCGACATCACGACGATAGAAGAATCGGAATAAACACACCTTGAATTGAAAGGCATGGTGCGTTGCTAACGTGTTGTGTGAGCTAATGCCTGCGGCCAATCACCCTCTTGCTGACCAGTAGGCGACAGCGTTCTTGAAGATTCGCAGCCCGTCAGGCGCAACCGCGTTTGACGGGTTGCTCTGTATTCGGGACGTCCATGCCGGGTGATGCTGATGGTGGAAGTGGCGGTCGGGGTGTGGCATCAGGCCGAAGATCCGTCCGGTTTCATCGCAAAGGCCGGCAATGCCGCCGATGCTGCCGTTGGGGTTGGCCGGAAAGCGGTCATGATTCCCATCGGCATCAACATAACGAAGCGCGATGTGCCCTTTCTCATGCAGTCCGTCAACTGTTGCTTTGTCAACGGCAATGACCTTGCCCTCAGCATGTTCAATCGGAAGTTCGATGAACGTCTCATCCCGCAGGAAAGGGCAGTGCTGTGCTTCGCATTGCAGTTTTACCCATCGTGCTTCAAAGTGATTCGAATCATTGTGTGTCACCGTGACCTGGTCGACACCAACATCGCCGCCGGGCAGCAGGCCTGCTCGAACAAGAATTTGAAATCCGTTACAGATTCCAAAAATGCCGCCACCCCGTTCAACATGGTCGCGCAACGGCGCGGAGAAATCCCGGACAAGTCTCTCGGCAAAGATGACACCACCGCCAAGGTCATCGCCGTAACTGAAACCACCCGGAAGCGTGACGATATCGATGCCGGCGAGGACGGTCGCGTCGTTCAGCATGTCGTCCAGCGTGATCAGCTCTGGCGAAGCGCCCGCCAACTGCCAGCAGTGCATGACTTCCTCTTCGCAGTTGATACCCGCTGTCCGTAGTACCAGAACTTTTACATTTGCCATCGACCAGACTCCATGTTCGGTCGGATTGAACCCGTGGAACGTCAATTCATTCGAAGGCCGGTTCGCCATGCCCGGTCAAGCTCTGTCAGTGAGAGATCCACTGCACGTGTCTCATTGATGTCAATGGTCAGTCGATCGGTTGTTGTTACCGTTCCGACGATCGTCAGGCCCTCTGCTTCGGCATCTTCCCTCGACATTTCCAATACGTAGGTGCCGGCCAGCGGCTCAAACAGTGAGGCCGAATAGGCTTCATGCGACACCATGACGGATGCGCCCCGTTGGGAGGCGATGGACATCTCTGCCACGGCCACCGCCAGGCCGCCGTCGTTGACGTCATGAGCCGCTGCGACCTTCCCGTTCCGGATCAGCTTTGAAACGCGTACATGGTTGGCATACGCCGGTACCAGTCCGACCTGGTCGCAGGGAGCGGAGGCGATCGCGAGCACGTTACCGTCGGACTTTGTGTCCATCGTGACGCACCTGGTTACATCATCCACGATGCCGATGGCGCTCACCAGCAAGGTATACGGAATCGCAATTCGTTCGGGCAGCCCGGTTCTGGCTGCTTCCTGCGAACTCATCACGAACTCGTTGTTCAGTGAATCTTTTCCCGAGATAAATGGAAGACCGTAGGCCATGGCGGTGTCGTAGGCGCCCCGGCATGTGCGAACGAGTGCGCCTCGCGATTCCGGTCGATCGACTTTGGGCCAGCAGAAATTGTCCAGAATGGCCAGATGGTTATAGTCCACGCCTGTAGCCACAGCGTGCCGTACGGCAATATCAACAGCGGCAGCTGCCATCGCACCGGTATCAATGTCACTGTAACGCGGC
>JBMYUM010000351.1:0-4773 GCA_049605375.1 Phycisphaerae bacterium
CTCCTCGGATTCGTCGTCTCCTCGTCACGACAACAGGCGGATCAGGTTGGAAACACCGAACAGTCCGCACTGATGCTCTCCGTTCAACTGCTCGGAGAACTCAAAGACAACCACTTCAAAAGAGGGGTCAACGAATACCCCATCATCGGAGACGACGTCCACACCGCACTCCGAGACACCTTCGAGACCATATTCTCAAGCTTCAAGCAGGAAGTCGAAGGTTTCGAACATCCCGTCTCCTTCAAACTCGGAGACTTTGCCTACAACACCGATTTCGATGTGCACGTCAACGGGTCGCAGTTCCTCTCCAAACACGTCGCCGTCATGGGGAACAGCGGGGCCGGGAAAAGCTGTACCACCGCACGAATCCTCCAGGAACTCGTCGACCTTCCCGAATCCCAGGTCGTCATGTTCGACATGCACGGTGAATACCGCGCTGCGTTCTCCGATGAAAACGGACAGCTCAACGCCAACGTCACCTACCTTGGCGCCGAAGATCTCGTGCTGCCCTATTGGTTGCTAAAGTACGAAGAAATCGAAGCACTGTTCGTGGACCGCTCCAATCCGCTCCACATCAGTACGCAGATTTCATTCCTGCGAACCGCTATGCTGGAGTACAAGAAAGACGCCGCCGTCGAACTCGGACTGTCCAAAACCCTGACGCTCGATACGCCTATCTACTTCTCGTTGGACGCATTCAAGACCTACGCCGAGAACCTCAACGAAGCACGCTATGTCGTTAACGACGATCACCTGGCCTTCAGCCAGCTGGCGCTACGCGCCTTGGAACCGGAAGAACAGCAGAAACTCATGCGCACCCAACGGTGCCAGTTCAATCGCGGAAATCCGGAAGGCGAAACACCACACCCGCTCTACTTCGGACGCCTCCTGGGACTCATCGACCACATCGATACGATGTACAACGACCGACGATTTGAATTCATGCTGAGACCCATCGAACACGGCATCAAGTCACCTTACTTCCGAGACCAGCTACTGACCGAGTCCTCGGCCGGGCAAACGTCCAATCTGCTGAATCACCTGATCAAACTCCTGACCGGACGAGTCAACCCACGCAGTAACCTCACCATCATCGACCTGTCGGGCATTCCGTTTGAAATCGTCGACGTGACAGTATCCGTGCTCACGCGGCTTCTGTTCGACGTGAACTTCTGGACACCCGCGCATCAGCGCCATCCGTTACTGCTCGTCTTCGAAGAAGCGCACAACTACATCCCACGCCACGACAAGGGACAGCAGTTCGCAAGAAGGGCCGTCGAACGTGTGGCCAAGGAAGGACGTAAGTACGGCGTAAGTGCCATGGTGGTGTCGCAAAGACCCTCGGAACTCTCGGAAACCGTACTCGCACAATGCAACAACTTCGTCGTCATGCGTATGAGCAACCCCGAAGACCAGAGCTACATCAGAAAAGTGGTGGGGGACCAATTCGGAGGTGTCATTGAGATGCTGCCCGTACTGCGGCCCGGTGAAGCATTTGTCATCGGCGACAGCGTGCTTATGCCCATGAGAACACTTGTCACCATCTCGGATCCGACACCACTTTCCAGCGATGCGGACTTCTTCAAAGTCTGGTCCGCGCCGATGCCGAACTCGGATGTCGATGCAATCGTCGAACACTGGCGAAGACAGGATCGACAAAGCCTCACCCGTGGCAACTACGGAGCAACGCCGCCAGCAGGACAGCCGACGGAAAACAAACCGCCGCCGGCAACGCCCGTGCCGGCCGTGCACAATCATGGCCAGGGAGCGGGCGGTGTGCCCATGAACGGACCCTGGAAAAAAAGGCCGGCAACACCGCAGAATTCGCCGCCGACGGGTACCGGTCAATCGCAACCGTCGACGACCGGAACCAACGCCAGCGGTGAAGGGCAACCCAAGCCCGGACTTCCCGGAACGGACACACCGCGAAAACGTACGCGGTGGTTAACGAAATAACGTGTGATCGAACAGGATCCCGCTCCAGATTCCCGAACCCGGTGCCATGCCAAGTCATCGAAACCCGGTGCCATGCCCAAGTCACCCGAAACACGGTGCCATGCCCAAGTCACCCGAACCCGGTGCCATGCCCAAGTCCGAATCGTGAAACGATGAGGCGCGGGCATGAACCCTCCGACCCGCTCAACACGCCATCACGTAACGGCGTGCCATGCTTGGATCATCGATCCAAGCATGCTCTTATGCGTCCAACGTGGATGGCAACGTGGTATTTATGAAGAGACATCCTCTGTTTGGACGGTAGGTCGGGTCCTGGCCCGACACCGGAATTCCTTTCCACGTGATGTTGTGCTTGAACCTTTGACCCGGTGCCATGCTTGGATCACCGATCCAAGCATGCTCATATCCGTCTAACGTAGATAGCGACGCGGTAGGTCGGGCCCTGGCCCGACATTTGGACCTCTTCTTGCCCGGTACCATTTTCAGACCCCGAACCCGGTGCCATGCCCAAGTCCGAATCGTGAAACGATGAGGCGCGGGCATGTACCCTCCGGCCCGCTCAACACGCCATCACGTAACGGCGTGCCATGCTTGGATCATCGATCCAAGCATGCTCTTATGCGTCCAACGTGGATGGCAACGTGGTATTTATGAAGAGACATCCTCTGTTTGGACGGTAGGTCGGGTCCTGGCCCGACACCGGAATTCCTTTCCACGTGATGTTGTGCTTGAACCTTTGACCCGGTGCCATGCTTGGATCACCGATCCAAGCATGCTCATATCCGTCTAACGTAGATAGCGACGCGGTAGGTCGGGCCCTGGCCCGACATTTGGACCTCTTCTTGCCCGGTACCATTTTCAGACCCCGAACCCGGTGCCATGCCCAAGTCCGAATCATGAAACGATGAGGCGCGGGCATGTACCCACCGGCCCGCTCAACACGCCATCACGTAACGGCATGCCATGCTTGGATCATCGATCCAAGCATGCTCGTGCCCCCTGACCGAGCGACCAGGGTAGGTCGGGCCTTGGCCCGACATCTCTTCACTACAACTCCGTAAGCGGGCGATGGATCGGAAGATCTCGTACCGCGTCGCGGAACGTCCGGACCCAAGCCCAGTGTCCTGCGTCCTGTGCCGTAGAGCTGTCACTCAACGAGACCGCAACGTCGAGCAACTCACCCGTCGTGATCTTCTCAGGCGGACGAGCCGGAACGTAAAGGGTCGACTCGTTTTCACCCACAACGTGAAGAATGTTCGCCTCACAAAGACCGCTGATCATCGCTTCAACCGCCCGTGGATTCAGACCCGTCTCCTCCACAATGGTCTCGGCATCCGTTGATTGACCATGCTCGAACCGATCGCGAACAACACGCATCGCAGGGATGATCCCCGCCGGATCAGTCAACGGCGGCATGTCGGAACGCATGCGGATCGGCTTACCGAGCCAACCGCCGACAACCTGAAGCATGTTCGTGATCTCGAGACCGTAAATCACAATCAGCCAGAGCACATACACCCAGAGCAGGAACAACGGAATCAAACCAAGCGTACTGTAGATGATGGCGAACGCCGAATTCTCCTGGTCAAAAGACCACGATACGTAAGCGCCGAAAGCACTGGTCACGATGGTCCACAGGACGGCCGCCACCAGCGAACCGCCCACCGCAGCCCCAAGGTTGACCTTGGTATTGGGAAGCAACGTGTAAAGCACGAGCAGCATCAGCCACGCAGCGACGAACGAAGAAACCGTTCCGATCAGCGCAGCACCACTGTCCGAAATACCAATTGTCTGAACGATCGCGACAAAGCGACTCTGGAAGTGAAAACTCAATGACAAAAGGGCAGGCCCCAAAGTAACCGACGTCCAGTACATCGGAATCCGTCGCAGAAGAGGGCGATGCTCAGGAGCCTGGCACACCACGTTGAAACAGCGCTCGATCGCACTCACCAGGCTGATCACCGACCAGGCCAGAACGACAGCACCAATCAATCCGATTGTACGGGTATTCAACTGTGTGCTGACCGAACTGATGCGATCTTGCAGCCAGGCGCCAAGCGTCTCCTCAGAACCCTTGGGCCCGGGTACGTCGTCAAGGTGAGCCGCAACCAGCATCTCCTGCACGAACTCACCGAACACTTCCGTCCCGCCAAAGGAACGGAAAATCAGCATGGCAATGATAATGCAGGGAACAAGACCGAAGATCGTACGGAAGGCAAGCGCTGCCGCCATAACACTCGCACGGTCCTGCTGCAGGCGGGCCGCGCCATGACGAAAAAGCTCAATGGCGAAACGCAGTACATACTGCCATCCCGTCAGCTGGTCGGCACGCGTCGTCATGATCTTCATCCACGACGGCGGTAAGATGCGATTCAATGCAGACATGGTGATCGATTCTCTTTCAGAACAACAAAAGCCAGCGACGGCTGCTGAATACCATGGACTGTCCGAATCCGGAACGCGCCACCCGCCGCAGACGTTTATTATCGGGATTATCGACGAATCGCCCCCGCGTTTCCACCCACCGCCATCACTTGCTACCCCTCCGCCCGACCGCCACGCACCCGATGCAGAGCCGGGACAACGCCGTCAGACACCCCGAATGCCTGTGAATTTCCTGCGCAACGCCATGTTATCGGGCAAAAAACTAGACCACGAATCGGATTTTCTTGACGGAAGACCAAACATGACCGACTGTGTTGTCGTCGCGAATCATTCGTAGAGTGGGCGAAGGTGATCGCCTGGATGCGTGACATCCCGGAGGAAAGTCCGAACCGGACAGGGCAGAGTGGTTGGTAACGCCAACCCAGCGTGAGC
>JBMYUM010000352.1:0-4771 GCA_049605375.1 Phycisphaerae bacterium
TCAGCAATGGAACCCGGGCGTAGCCCATCGCCAAGAGAGAACGAGATGTCATATGCCTTCATGATCTCGCAGATCTCTTCGAAGTTCGTGTAAAGGAAATTCTCCTCGTGGTGAGCAAGGCACCATTTCGCGAGGATAGAGCCACCGCGAGACACAATGCCCGTCGTCCGTTTCGCGGTCAGCGGCACATAGCGAAGCAAAACCCCGGCGTGAATCGTAAAGTAGTCGACACCTTGCTCGGCCTGTTCTATCAGCGTATCCCTGAAAATCTCCCAGGTTAACTCTTCTGCCTTGCCGTCCACTTTCTCCAACGCCTGATAGATCGGGACTGTGCCGATCGGAACAGGTGAATTACGCAAAATCCACTCACGCGTTTCGTGGATGTTCTTCCCGGTGGACAAGTCCATCACCGTATCCGCACCCCAACGCGTAGCCCACACCAGCTTTTGCACTTCCTCTTCAATAGATGAAGTGACAGCCGAATTCCCTATGTTGGCATTGATTTTGACCAGGAAATTTCGACCGATGATCATCGGTTCGCTTTCAGGGTGATTCACGTTCGCTGGAATAATCGCACGACCGCGGGCGACTTCAGACCGAACGAATTCCGGGGTAATTTCAGATGGAATCGAGGCGCCGAAGCTCTCGCCGGGATGTTGTTGATCTGCCAATGCGCGGTAGGCCTCACGCTTGAGGTTCTCGCGAATTGCCACAAACTCCATTTCCGGAGTGATCACGCCTTGCTTGGCATAGTGCATCTGACTGACATTTTTGCCCGAAACAGCTCGCTTCGGCTTCTGATCGGAAGGGCGTGGAAACCGCTCAACCGCGATATCCAGGGTCTTAAAGCCGTTGTCTTCAGGACGGACAGTTCGCCCATCATACGACTCAACGTCACCACGCCCGTCAATCCACGACTGACGAAGCTGTGGAAGCCCTTGCCGAATATTGACCGCCTGCTGATCGTCCGTGTAAGGCCCGGAGGTATCGTAAACCACGACACTGGGATTGGGTTCGTCGATCCCCGAGAAACCATGAGTCGGCGAAAGGTCGATCTCCCGCATCGGAACGTGAACATCCTTATGTTGCGCGCCCTGAACATAGATTTTCTTGGACGAAGGAAAAGGATTGGCGTTCAGGTCTTCGTTGCTGTTATTCGTGGATAGGGGAGTTACGGCATCATGCATCGTTCGACCTTTCAAGGAGACGGGGAGGGTGAGTGGACGTATGCGTTCGTCGAACGCTTGCGTCGCTTTCCCTCCGCAGGACTACGAAGATGTAGTTCCTGATCAGGTTCCAAGGCTGTGATCTCAGCCCGATAATCCGGGCACACCCAGCGACATCTGAATGGTTCTAGCTGTTGCGCACCAGATCGTCAACTCGTTACCCACCCCGGTAAACACCCAGGTCCAGAAAAGGACCAAACGGAACAAAAACGGCGACTTCGATAGGTCGATGAACAATGGGTATGGGCAGGTTGCTCAGCGGTTTTAGCAACCACCCGCATCAATCGATCAGGATTGCTTCACTATGAACACGTCAGTCTTGGATGCTATAAAGAAATCAGCCGCAGTTCCGTCGATGCCGCAGGTTGTCGCTCGCTTTCTGGAGATCATGCAGGATCCCAACTTCGAGTACGCAGACCTCGTCAAGGTGCTCTCGGTTGACCCGGGAACGGTGAGTGAAATCCTCCGCTTGGCCAACTCGGCACTCTTCGGTGTTCGAAACAAGATCATTTCGCTGCGACAGGCGTTGACGCTCTTAGGGCCCAAGCGCGTCCGATCCCTTGTACTGGGACGATACCTGGTTGACTCTGTTTCGAAGCAGAGTGTGGCCGGCTTGGATATGAGTTACTTCTGGCGCCGCTCACTAGCCGCCTCGGTCATCGCTTCACGATTTGCTGAACGGGAACTTCCACAGTTAAAAGAAGAGGCGTTTCTCGCTGCACTGCTTGCCGACATTGGCATTCCCATTCTCGGCGAGGCATTTCCAACGCAATACCACGATTTCATTGATGAGTATTGCCCGCACGGCAGGAACTTCACGCCGGCCCAGGAACATGGCACAGTGGGGGCAACACATGGCGAGGTTGCCGGCATCGTTCTAGCACATTGGGGATTACCGGACGTCATTTGTAAAGCGGTCGTGATGCATCACGCAGAACGACCAGGATCCGGTGATTACGCATCCATAGCACGATTGCTGAACGCAGCTGATCGCATTGCGAAGCTGGTTTGCGAAGTGACAGAGAAAGAGGTCATCGTTGATGTCTGCAGTGAAGCCATGGACGTAGCCAAAATCGATCTGGCATTCCTGACTGGCATGCTGCCGACAATCGAGCGTGACATCGAAGAGCTCGCAGATGTTCTTAAAATCGACGTTGTGCCTTCTCACGTCTACACATTGATTGCGGAGGCAATACAGGCCGCTCTCTGCGCGCCAGTAGACGAAGACTAGCCGATCGCCGAGAAAGCACTGCTTCGTCAGCGCATAAAAACGAGAACCAAGCCATACGAGAACCGTGACCTTCCACTGGAAGCGTCACGGTTCTTTTTATTCCAACACCTGCCTATACATCGTCTTGGAACGAACCACCGCAGCCACATCTGCCGCATGGACCCAAGCAGTACCGAATCGTGATACCGCTTGGTGAAACCCTACGGTATCCCGCACGCAACCTGACCACTTCACCCATCACTCCGACGACTGTTGGTCGCAAACATCGAATCCTACTTTATACGAGACTCCACAGGGCCTGATGGGTTACACAAATCAGAATAACAAATGGAAAAAAATTTGACGCTGAGGGAAGCAAATTGTAGGTCGCTCGTCCGGTAAGACACCATCGTATTATTCCACATCAGTGGTCACTTCGAGTTATCGGAAAAGAGCCCCCGCCAAGCCTTCGTTATCAGTTTCCCGACGACCCTATACGGGGTCCGAATGTACTAAAGGGCGTTTATCGGCGCGACGATGGTTTGCTTTGTAAAGAGGACCGGGAATTCCTGGAACTCTTAGACCGAACACCATGGAACCTCTCGTTCGGTCAACTTGTCGGCCAGGGAAGGGCGAGGAAATGACGAACGGCGTCATCCTCAAAGGATTTTGGGATACTTGGCGGATCGATAAGTTTCGAGCATGAACCGGGAACGTCAAGACAGAACTGAGATACTCTCAGATCACCCGGTTTCGGGAAGTCGTCCGACTTGCTTGTTTAGTTTCAAGTCGGGTCATCATGACTTCAGCAGTGCGATGAGGAGGCACGGCCAGTTATGAGTCGGATTAATACAAACGTTCAGTCCTTGGTTGCCCAGCGAGCCCTGGCGTCTAACAACGCGTCTTTGAACCAGGCGCTCGAGCGACTCAGCACGGGTCTGCGAATCAACACGGGGCGGGATGATCCGGCCGGCTTGATCGCGTCGGAAACGCTGCGTTCGAGCATCCGAGCAATTGATACAGCCATCGACAACGCAACACGTGCCGACACCGTCGTCGCCGTTGCGGAAGGTGGTCTTCAGGAAATCAGTACCCTACTGTTGGAGCTCGAAGGTCTTGTTGACCAGAGCGCCAACGAAGGCGGACTGACCGACGAGGAAATTTCGGCTAACCAGCTCCAGATCGACTCCATCCTGGCGTCGATCAATCGACTGGCCGAGGCGACCGCGTTCGGAAACAAGAAACTCCTGAACGGTAACTTCGACTTCTCCACCGGCGGTGTCCAGACGTCGTCGATCGACCGTGCCCAGGTCAACTCCGCAAAGATTCCGACCGGGGCAACACGTCAGGTCAACATCACGACGCAGACAGCGTCGCAACTTGCTGTCCTGAGTGCCGTGACCGCTGGTACTGACGCATCAGGGAACTCCAACGGTACCCTGAACGGGGTTACGACTTTCCAGGTGCGTGGTGAGTTCGGAAGCGAAATTCTGAGCTTTGCATCGGGTACCACAACGGCCCAGATCGCAACGGCAATCAACTCATCACGAGATCTGACCGGTGTCTCAGCCATCGCTTCGTCCACCACTGGTATTCGATTCAATAGTACCAGCTACGGCGGCGATTCATTCGTCTCGGTATCGGTGATCAACAACCTCAGCGGTTTTACCTCGATCGATTCAGCGGGCGCAAGCTCACCGGGCGCACTCGCACAGGAAACGGAAACCAACGGCGTTGATGGAACCGTCATCATCAATGGTGCGAACGGTATCGTGAATGGCCGGGAAGTTTCGGTTCGTTCAGGCGCTTTGTCACTCGATCTCACACTGACAACCGACGCCATCAGTACCGCGAACGCCAGTACAAGCTTCAACATCACCGGCGGCGGTGCGATCTTCTCAATCTCACCGACAGTCGGCCTTTCCGGACAGGAAGCCGTTGGTGTTGGCGAAGTATCGACCGCAAAACTCGGTGAAGCAGGCACAGGCTTCCTGGCGTCGCTTGGCTCCGGTGAAGCGAATCAGTTGACCAGCAAGAACTTCTCGACAGGTCAGCGCGTCATCCGATCGGCAATTGACCAGGTGGCCAGCCTGAGAGGTCGACTTGGTGGATTCCAGCAGAATACACTTCGAACGACCATCAACTCTCTCAGGGTCTCACTCGAGAACGTAACCGCTGCCGAGTCGGCCATCCGAGATGCTGATTTCGCAGAAGAAACGTCCGGCCTGACACGAGCCCAGATTCTGGTTAACTCGTCAACGTCAACGTTGCAGCTGGCAAACTCTGCACCACAGCAGGTTCTTGCCCTCATCGGTTAAGCCCGCTTTCCCACAAT
>JBMYUM010000353.1:0-4770 GCA_049605375.1 Phycisphaerae bacterium
AAGTTCGATGACGCGCGTGCACAGGCGGTCGAGCAGATACCGATCGTGCGAGATGATGACGGCACTGCCCGTGTGTTGCTCCAGGAACTTCTCCAGCCATCGAACGGCGTCTATATCGAGGTGGTTGGTGGGCTCGTCCAACAGGAGCAGGTCTTTGTTTTGCAGGAGGAGCTTGGCCAGTGCGGTTCGGCAGCGTTGCCCACCTGAGAGCCGTCCGACGATCTGCTTGTGATCGTCCTGGGAAAAACCCAGGCCTCCCAGTACCTCGTTTGTTCGTACCTCGATCGCGTGGCCACCTTCGGCTTCGAATCGATGATGCAGCCGGTCGAACTCCTTCATGAGGTCTTCGACGGACTCACCCGACTCAGCAGCCTTGGCGAGTCTTTCCGATACTTCATGGATTCGCGCTTCCAGTGCCGCCAATTCATGGAAGACGCTGACCACCTCTTCGTGCAGCGATTTTTCGTGGTCGACGACCGGTTCCTGGTGGAGCAAGCCGATTTCGACGCGACGTCCTGCAATCACTTGACCAAGATCAGGGGCAAGCATGCCGGCCATGATGCGGAAGAGTGTGGTCTTTCCCGCGCCGTTGGCTCCGATCAATCCGATTCTTTCACGCGGATGGATGACGAGGGATACGTCGTCCAGAACAATCTGTGTTCCGTATTGCTTGCTTACACTTTGAAGTTCAAGCGAGGACATGGAAGCACGATTCTTCTGTCTGGCCTGGGAGGTGGTGGATCGCCGCGTTCGGGTTGCTTATCCAAAGGCGGCGGGTCGTTTGTTGCCTTATGAATGTTTCAGCGAACGTTGCTACCGTCGTATGGGGCGTCAATGATGCGAATGGAACGCATGTAGAGCGTCTTGCGCGGTCGGGAGTAGTCGTCGACTTCCGTCTGCATCAGCCGATCGAGAACTTCCAGTGAATCATCCCCGACGATTCGTCCGAAGACCGTGTAACGGCCATCCCAGTCTTTCTGGCGCGTGTTGCAGATGAAAAACTGACAGCTGGCCGAATCCGGATCGTCATCCGCCAGAGCCATCGAGAGTGTTCCTTTTTCATGAATCTGGGCATTGAATTCAGCAGGTACACGCTTGCCGTCCAGACGGATTCCGGTGCCGTTCCCCTTGGGGCAACCGCCCTGGAGGAAGTAGCCCGGGTCAAGGCGATGAAATGTCTTGCCGTCGTAGAAGCGGTCGCCCGCGAGGTCGATGAAGTTGGCGACGGTCTTAGGTGCATCTTCGTAGAAGAACTCTACCGTCATGATGCCTTCGTCGGTGTGAATCTCTGCCTGTTTCAGTGGGGTCACTGTGATGAGCACGGATTCCGATATTGTCTTTCCGCCGTACGGGGCCCAGTTGACCCGGTATTCGCCGGCGGAACGAAGCGACGGATAGTAGTCGCGCAAGTCGACGAGGGTGCCGACCGAGCTGCGTGGTCCGATGATCAGGATGGGCGCCTGGGTTGGACGACGGTAGCTGATCGGTTTTTCCCACCGTTGGTTTGTGTTGGTGGTGACGGCCACAGCACCGGCATCCTGGCCACTGAAAATATGGGAGATGGGGAGCCCGACCTCAGGAAGCGGCAGATCTGGTTCCGTTCCCGGGACGGTGAGTGAGACGGGCTCGTCGCCGTCGTTTTCAATCGCAAATCGAACCCACACGGGCGAGCCCACGGGGACGATGTAGGATTTGGGGACCAGTTTCGCTCGAAGCATCGAAAGCGGATCAGAATCCTGTGCAGCCGCCAGTGGAACGTTGAGGTTCGTCAGGGGCAGCAGAAACGCCAATGCCAGGAATACGCGATCAGTTCGCATGGGATTTTCAAGCCTTTTCACAGTAGCCGGCCAATCGACTTATCAATCATCGGCGGATGGCCGTCGCCAACATTTCACAGGGCTGTGTTGTCGCATCAGCCGTGGCAAATCATTATCCGAGCAAGACCTGCGTTTCGGGGGAATCGAGAACCGTGTCCCCCCAAACCGATCCGGTACGCATTGTGAAGCTATTCGTTATGGTGTCCAGTCCCTGGTTCACCTGCCAGGGTCTTGGATGACCGTAACGTGCGTTCAGATGTTCATTTGCGTATCCGACCGTGAGCGACGCCGCGTCGCCGGCTGCACGGTATGGCTGATACCGTGACTTTGTAACCATGGGTACGGCAGCAAGTTGCATTCTCAGTCGTCCGTCCGGACTTTTTTCGGGCGGTTCTGTCCGCAATCAAACATCCGGTTGTTAGTAGGTTATCGGTCATCTTTCCGGGCGGCGACTGTGAAAAGCGTTCCGGGGGGTGGATTCATGACGAACGGGGCTGGATGGGGTACACTTCGCGGCATGACAACCGGAAAATCAATCAGACTGACAAGTTACGCGAGTTGTGCGGGTTGAGCGGGTAAGCTCCCAGTGGGCTCTACGGCGCAGGTTCTGCGCCAGGCAGACTTACCGACACACCCCGATCTGCTCGTTGGCACGGATCTTTTCGACGATGCGGGCGTCTTCCGGATCTCGGCCGATACGGCCCTGGTGACGACACTCGATTTCTTCCCTCCCCTGGTGGACGATCCCCGTGATTTCGGTCGCGTGGCGGCTGCAAACAGCCTTTCCGACGTCTACGCGATGGGGGGGACGGCGTTGACGGCCTTGAATATCGTTGGGTTTCCTGACAAAGATCTGCCGCTTGAGATTCTCGGCGAGATTCTGAAGGGTGGTGCAGAGAAGGTTGCCGAGGCGGGGGCCGTGGTTGCCGGGGGGCACAGTGTTCGCGACGCTGAGGTCAAATATGGTCTTTCCGTGACGGGGGTGGTTCACCCTGACAGGATCATGCGCAATGCCGGCGCCAAGGTGGGGGACGCTCTTGTTCTGACCAAGCCGATCGGGACCGGTCAGCTGACGACAGCAGCCAAGCAGGACAAGATTGGACAAGATGCCTTGGGTGAGGTGATCACTGTGATGGCTCACCTTAACCGCGTTGCCAGTGAAGCGATGCAGGCGATGGGAGCCAACGCTGCGACTGACATTACCGGTTTCGGCCTGCTGGGCCACGCCGCTGAGATGGCTGTGGGCTCCGAGGTGACACTGGTTATCGACTCTTCTACGGTTCCGTTGATCGGTGGCGCGCTTGAGTTTGCACGGGATGGTGTTCTTACCCGAGCCCATCAGTCGAATCTGGAACACCTTGCGGATTCCCTCCTGGTGGAGGGGGCGGACGACGTGTTGGTTAAGCTGCTGGCGGATGCGCAGACATCGGGCGGCTTGTTGATTTCGATTCCGGATGCACAGGCTGCCGCGCTGGTCGATGCGGTCAACGAGTCGTCACCATGCAAGGCAGCGGTGATCGGTCGGGTTGAGGATCGGGGCGATCGGGCCATCAAGCTGTTGTCGTTATGACAGACCAACCTTCATCCAACGGTTCACATGGGGCATCGGTGAACGACGAGACGCTGCATCATGCGTTGGTCCGTGACCTTCTGCGACTCGCGCATGATGAGGATGTCGGCAGTGGCGACATGTCCGCTTCTCTGTTGGCCGACGGGCGATCGACGGGAACGTTTCAGGTCTTGATGAAGCAGCCGGGTGTTCTCGCGGGGTGCCAAATCCCGGAATTGCTGATCCCGCTTTATGGTGACAATCTGGAGTTCCATTGGTCGTCCGGCATGGAAGATGGCGTGGTGCCTGAAACGCTGCCCACCGAAGTGGCGACAGTTTCCGGTGAGATTGCCACCGTTTTGACCATGGAGCGGGTGCTACTCAATGTCTTGCAGCGGCTTTGCGGGGTGGCGACCGTGACGCGTGCCTATGTGGATGCCGTGTCCGGTACTGAGGCTCAGATTCTGGATACGCGCAAGACGATTCCCGGTTGGCGGCATCTTGATAAGTACGCTGTGCGATGTGGCGGCGGTCGCAATCATCGGATGGGGCTGTATGACGCCATCATGATCAAGGACAATCACTTCTCTGGCGATGACCCTCGTCTGATGGCGGCGGAGGTGTTTCAGATGTTGAATCGCGTGCTCGAGTCGGGGATTCGACCGCGTTTCGTGGAGGTCGAAGTCGATACGCTGGCTCAGGCGGAGTCGATGATGAGTGTGCTTGGTGTCGATGTGATTCTGCTGGACAATTTCCATCCGGACGAGCTGCGGGAAGCGGTTTCGCTACGCGATGGTTTCGGCCTGCGTGGCAAGGTCGCGCTGGAGGCATCCGGTGGCATTGATTTGTCGACCGTCCGCGCCGTTGCAGAGACGGGTGTGGAACGCATTTCTGTTGGTGCGATCACCCATTCCGCGATGGCCATTGATCTTTCGATGGAGCGGGTCGCGTGATCGCCATGAGTCCGTTCGGCTACTGGCTGGACTACATCATTCTGTGGCTGCTGTATCTCGGCTTCATTGTCCACACAATTGCCTTCTTCAAGCTCTTTCCCCGCGAGAAGTATCGCCGAACCGGACTGGTGCTTGGCAACCTGATGGTTTTCGGTGTCATGCTTGGGTCGATCGGCATGATCGGCGAAATTTATCTGCGATTCTACAGTGTCAAGACAGAGGCACTGGGTCTTTCGCTGCCGGCGCGGCGGTGGTTCGCTCTTCACACGAGCTTGAACGACGTTGGTTGTCGTGACAAGCAATGGACGCGTGAGAAGAAGGCGGCACGGCGAATTGCCTTTATCGGTGATTCGTATACGTACGGATGGGGTATCATCGATCCCGCCGACCGTTTCAGTGATCTGATCGGCAAAAAGTTTTCCAGCGAAGGGTCGAACTCGGTTGAGGTGAT
>JBMYUM010000354.1:0-4739 GCA_049605375.1 Phycisphaerae bacterium
ACGCCGCTCTTCGAAATGCGCGCTTCGATGTCCTCGATCGGCGCACTCACCGCGAGCATCGCGCCCGGCTTCGCCGCGGCCTCGTTCATGAGCTCGCCTCGCCGGCGGGCGATGTCGAGCGCCGCACGTACAGTCACTTCGTCGGGGTTGATTTCGAGATTCGCGAACATGGCCTCGCCGAGACCGACGACGATGGTCAATAGCATCAGCCGAACACTTGCGGTCACAACCCAACCGAGTGGACGTTCGGCCATGAATGCCGTGTGAGTCACAAGGCTGAACGGAATGAGGATGAAAGCGGCAAGCGATCCCAACTTGAAGGTCAGAACGGCCATGACTGCCTGAATCGCGATGAGAAAGAACGCGATAAGCACCATGAGCACGGCCAATGCCAGCAGTATGATCTCGATGAAATTCTCGAAGAATGCGACCGGGCCAGACAAGTCACGAATCGCCTGCATCATGGGCGTGATCGTGGTCAATCCACGATCGGCAATCTTGCCCGGGTTGAGCATGATGTCTTGGTCGAGTGTTCCGCCACCGGCCTTTAGCCCGAGCAGCATGAACGTGTTGGCCAGAATATTGGTGAGTTCAACCCAGTTCTCGATGATCCAGGCGAAGATTCCGATATAGATGACCTTGCGAATGAGAGCCACCACGACCTGGTCATCGCTGAACGCCCAGAACAGGGCTGCCATGACGATATTCAGCACCACGAGGGCATTGAATACCCAACGCACATCACCATCGATGAAGCCGAAGCCGGAATTGATGGCGTCAAGATACTGTTGCAGCGTCTCGTTGATAAGCGTCAAAACGGCACCTCAAAAGCGTGAGTGTTAGTTCTGAAAGGGCGAGCGAACGGGGCTCTGTGCCGACGAGACAGCGCCGTTGGTATTCCAATCTCGCATCAGCGCTTCGCGACGCTGGCGATGAAATGCGGCCTCTGCCTGGCGTCTGGCTTCTTCTTCCAACTCAACGCGGGTTTCGGCCACTTCGAGTGCTTGCAGGTTGTGTAGTTGGGCCGCGAGTGCACCAAGTGTCTCGTTGCTTGCCTGAAGCACGGCTGTTTGGCCGGGCGCGTTCCGTGACCGTTCGAGGTATTGCTGCAAGCGGAGCTGATGGCCCGGCATCTCTGCAAGAACCTGTTCCTTCGCGGTCTTGGCTTGATTGACGGCGGATCGATGAGACTCCAGTCGTTCTCGCCGTATGCTGGCCATTTCCGACGCGTCTTGATTGGCATAGTCGCCCTCGTCAATGGAGTACTGCCCATCAAGGTCTATGTTGGCGGCCTCGTCAATCGTGCCGCGAACCTGCTCCATCGCAGCCATTAGTTCAGATAGTCGAGTGAAGCGCCAGTTCTCCAGCATCCGCAGTTGATTGCGAATCTGCCTGTCGAATCGACGGATGAGTTCGAGATGGTGCGCTACTTGTTCGACATTGACACCGAAGTTTGTGGGATCGAATACGATCTCCGCGGCCCGTGATGGTCTTGCGACCAGGAAAACAGCAACGACCGCGGAGACTATTCGCAAACGGACAGACTGATTCATGGCAACACTCCTTCTGAGAATGGTGACGGGATCGGCTGCAGCGGCGGTATTTCGAGCCAGTCGCTCGTCAGGGCGACCTGACGTGCCCGTTGATACACGGTTTCCGATTGACGCCGTGCCTGCAGATGTAGGCGACGATCTAGTCGAGCCATTCGAAGTGCGATGAGCTTCTCTGCCTCTGATGAGCATGCAGCCAGTAATTCTTGCTGTGCCTGTGCCACCGCCATGACTCCCGGCTCTTCGTCGCTCGACGCGCCGACACCGTTGGATGCCTCAATGATCCGGGCGATGTTGTTCGTTGAATCCTCCATCTGCTGCGTAACGAGTTCGTTCACCTCACGCTCCTGCTCCAACGACGCCCGCTCGGCATGCCTCCAGTCTTCATGCACCGAGTCCAGCCAACCTGGCGTCTCGCCGTTTGGAGCAATGGGATAGTTGTGCTCGATGGGATTCTCAAGGTGGGCCTGGAGTGATCGGGTCAGGGCCTCAGCTGCTTCGACGATTTCCGCCGCGATGGTCTCCGGCAGGTGCGCCAACGTACGTCGCTGCAACTCGATCTGCGTGACGGCCCGATCGATCTGTTGAAGCAAGGCCACGGCCTGACGGATGTTCTCCGCGAAATTGGTGGGATCGAAGACAATTCCACCCAAGCCTCCACCGAGGCCGAGCAGCAAAGCTGTGGCCGGCGTTGCCGGGAGCAAGATGCATACGACAACCGCCTGAACGAACCACTTAGGCATTTGCGGTTTGAGGATTCTCTGACGCTTCATCAGTTCCTTCTCCTTCCACGGTAAGTCCAAATTCTTTCAGATAGGCGTCGGCAAACCCGTCTTTGCCATGCTTCTCGATCAATCCCGGAATCCTGGCCTGTACGTCCGGCGAACCACCGCTGCACAAAGCCAACGCGACCGGTCCCAACCCCAACTCGAACAGCCGGTTGCCGGCCGGGCTCTGGTAGTAGTAGTCACGCTTGGGAACGGCGTGCTGGAGGATCATGATTTGGCGTTCGTTGAGACCAAACGCTTCGTAGAGACGGCGGGAATGCCCCTCCCAGGCGGCAGGATTTGGCAGGAAAACGCGGGTTGGACAACTCTCGATGATGGCGCTGGCTATTGGCGACTCCGCGACGTCAGCTAGGCTTTGCGTCGCGAAAACCACGGCAACGTTCTTCTTTCGTAGCGTCTTAAGCCATTCCCGGATCTTGTCAGCAAACATCGAGTGGGCGAGGAACAACCACGCTTCATCGAGGAAAAGGAACGTCGGTCGTGCCCGCTTCTTGCCGCTCATTGGGTCGTTGAAGAATGTGCCGAACCGCTGTTCCAACCTGTGGAAGAGATACCAAAGGACCGGCACAAGCGCCGGACTGCCCATCAATGCCTCCATTTCGAAGGCCTGCCAGGTTGCATGTCGAAGGGAATCATGGTCGGCATCAAGCAGCTTGCCGTAGGGACCATCAACCGTGTAGCTTTCGAGCGCGGTTCTCACCGTATTGCTTGAGACGAGTCCCGAGAATGTGGAGAGCGTTCGGTGTTCCACCGGCATGCCGGCCAAATTCTTCAACGCTGACCAAAGCTCCCGTTTCAGCTCGGCGTTAACCTCAACGCCCTCACGTTCCAGGATGTCTGCAAGCCAGCCTTCCGCCCACGCGAGTTCACCTTCACCCTCGATCGCTGAAAGAGGTTGAAAACTGATCTCTGAGGAATCGGCGGCGAGTTCGTAGAATTCACCGCCCATGGCCAATGTCATGGGCAAAATGCTCTTGCCCTTGTCGAAGAAGTACACTTGAGCGCCGGGATAACGCTGAGCCTGCTGGGCCGTAAAACTCAGGAGAGTCGACTTGCCGGTGCCCGTTGGGCCCAAGGCAAGCGTATGGCCCACGTCGCCATGATGCAGGTTGAATCGAAACGGCGTCGAGCCAGACGTATGTACAACTGCCAGTGGCGGTCCGTTGAGGTGCGCATTTCTGTGCTCACCTGGCCAGATACTTGAAATGGGGATGAGATCACACAAGTTCAGCGATGATATGAGGGGGCGACGACGGTCAGCGTAGGCGTGACCCGGCAAACTGCCGAACCAGGCCTGAAGCGCGTTGTAATCCTCAATGCGCGTGACCAGGCCCACGCTGTCGCAAACCCGTTGCAACGACTGTGCGTTCTGTTCCGCGATGTGCTCGTCCTCAGCGGATGTCGTTAGCGTTAATGTAAACTCTCCGAACGAATAATAATCCGCCCCAAGGCCTTCGAGCGCATCAGATATTTCCTCTGCCTTGTTCAGGCTATCCGGGTCCGTGAGGGCACTCTCCTCCTTTGTCACGAATTCCTTTAGCAGTGTGACAATTCCCTTTCGACGGGCATACCAGTGATGGCGTAAGGACTTCAGAGTGGACTCGGCGTTGTGCTTGTCCATCGGAACGTACCGGGCACACCAGAGGAACTCGATCGGGAGTTCATTCAAAGCGGCCAGCAAGCAGGGCATGGTCTTGTTCGGGAATGCATGGACCGCGACCGTCTTCAGGTACTGCCGACCCAGCCGCGGACTTAGTCCACCGGTCAAAGGTGTATCCGTCAGGAATTCATCGAGATAGCATGGTGTATGGGGCGTGCGGACGCGCAGATGACGTTCGGAAACACAATCATGCAGGTAGCTGAGCGTTTCATCGTCATCAAGCGGCTCAACCTCGGGCATGAAAGTACGAAGTACGTTGACGACTTGTTCGATGCGCCGACGGAACAGGTCCAACTGATCACGGTAGAAACTCCTGTTCTGGCCGCGATTGTGGTCCGGTTCTGTCAACAATAGGTTAGACGCCCTCCGTACCTGATCCGGTGGTGACAAATATGTCAACGTGAGGTGGTGAACCGATTCGAAGGCTGGCGAACGCTCCAACAATCGAATTCGCTCTTTTTCGATCTGCTTGGCGATTGTGTTGGGAAAAACCGATGACTCATTGCAATGAACCCGACGGCGACGCTCTTCAACGTGTAGGCACCAACCCGAACCAAAGCGCCGAAGGACGTTATTGAGCCGGGCTCTGAGTGCCATCAATTCACTCTTGGTAGCGCTGTCTACATCGGGCCCTCGCAATCGGATAGTTCGCTGAAAACTGCCGTCCTTGTTCAATATGACTCCTGGAGCGAGGAGTAGCGCCCATGCTAGATGGTCGGAAAGTCGCTGAGGATGCCGACG
>JBMYUM010000355.1:0-4697 GCA_049605375.1 Phycisphaerae bacterium
AATCCCTCTTCTACTCGGAATGGTCGGTACCAACAGGAAGTCAGCGACCATCGGCGCCATCATCGGACTGACGATCATGGTCCTCATCGCGATGAATCAAACCGAACGGCCGGACCGCGACGACATCAAGGCCGCCGTAGCCGCCGGCGAACTCGTCGTCGAGCCAAACATGGCAAGAGATCTCATCGCTGGAGTGATGGGAATGTCCGCCATGATCCTGCCCGGCATTTCAGGCGCGTACATGCTGCTGATCATCGGCCGATACGAGGCCATCCTTACCGCCATTTCAATCTGCAAAACATTCCTGACGTCCACCGGCAAGGAAGGCGATATAGCCGTCGCGGCCCAGATTCTGATCCCGGTCGCCATCGGCGCACTCGTCGGCCTGGTCGTCCTGAGCAACGCACTCAAGTGGTTACTGCGGCAGAAAAAGGATCTGACCATCGGAATACTCCTCGGTATACTTTGCGGAAGCGTCGTGGGTATTTGGCCTTTCGATAGCGACGCCGGCACCATGCAGTACGCCACTGGCGCAGGGCTCAGCATCCTGGGTTTCGGATCCACAGTACTCCTCAGCCGCGTTGGAAAATAAGAAACACGTATGACCGAAACCAAATCGAAGTCACCGACAACGATCTTCGCCATGCTCGCGCCCGGCATACTCGTTGCCGCAACGGGCGTCGGTGCAGGCGACCTCGTTTCCGCCGGTATGGCCGGCGCCAAAGTCGGACTCACCATCCTCTGGGCAGCACTGGCCGGTACCGCGCTCAAGTGGTTCCTCACCGAAGGAATTGCAAGATGGCAGTTAGCCACGAAAACCTCGCTGCTCGAAGGCTGGACACGATACCTGGGCCAATGGTTTCAGTGGCTGTTTCTCATCTACCTGTTCGCATGGTCGATTTTCACCGGCGGCGCCATCATCAAGGCTTGTGCCTCCGCTGGCCATAGCCTCCTGCCACTGGCATCATCCCCGGAGAATTCGAGCCTCGCGTGGGGAATCATCCACGCTTTCGTCGCGTACGTGCTCGTCAGATTCGGTGGCTACAGCTTCTTCGAAAAAGCCATGTCAATCTGCATCGCGATGATGTTCCTCACAGTCATTACAACCGCCGTTCTACTTAAACCCGAATGGTCCGAAATCCTCAAAGGCCTGTTGATTCCAAAACTGCCCGGCGGTGAAGCCAACACACGCGTGCTGAGCGTACTCGGTGGCGTCGGCGGTACCGTCACCATGCTCTCGTACGGATATTGGATTCGCGAAGAACATCGAACGGGTAACGAAGGCTGGAGAATCTGCCGAATCGACCTCGCCGTCGGTTACGCCGTAACAGCGATCTTCGCCATCGCCATGATGGTCATCGGCCAAAGCGCCGGCGCTGAAATCACCGCAGATAAGAAAGCCTTTGCCGGACAACTCGCAGGTCAGCTCGCCGTCACACTCGGCGAAACCGGAAGGTGGATCTTCCTTTTCGGATTCTGGGGCGCGGTTTTCTCCAGCCTGCTCGGCGTATGGCAGGGCATCCCATACCTGTTCGCAGACTTCATGGGAATGCGCCGAAGAGACCCAGCGCGAGAGGTGGAAGCAACCAACCTGGACGACGCGAACCTCACGGAAACGAGAGCCTATCGATGGTATCTCATCGCAATGGCAGTCATGCCACTTCCACTATTGCGACTATCTGTTGACCAGGCCCAACTGATCTACACCCTGTTTGGTTCACTCTTCATACCCATGCTGGCCTTGACGCTTCTCTATCTCAATAACAGAAGGGAAGTGCCACCCTCGTTTCGAAACGGGTGGGGAACCAACCTGGTCCTGGGGATAACAGCCATTTTCTTCCTGTACATGGCTGCGATCACCGCAATCAATAAGATTGGGAAGCTGATGAGTATGCTGACAGAGGCTTGACATCATAGCCTGATACAAACACAGGCCATTTTGTTGACTCACGAAAGATGATCAGGCATCAGGGTCACACAGTTGTTCACGCATGATCTTGATGAGCGTACGACGAGTCGCCGCATCCGGATCTTCAACCGCACAGTCGAACCGCGCAATTCGATCGCGCTCTGCCATATGCTGCCGTATCTCCGGGAACAGGCGCATGGCCTCGCGAAGCGTCGCACGTAAATCACCAATGTTGTCACGAGTCACGACGTCGCTCTGATCCTGCAATGCCTCAATCAGGCGATGAAGCTCGCTGACCGAATCAGCAAGCTCTTGACCTTGATCGCCTTCGTTCGTCGCATCAGACATCAAGAACGTCCGAATCACCTCGCGATCACGATCTGTCAACGAGGCCCCCTGCTCGAGATGCGCCAACGTCGCGGCGGCATCTTCTGCCCACATGGCCTGCTCAACTTCGCGAACGTATCCATCAATCTCACACAACTGAGACTCGACACGCGCGTAAGCGACGGGATCCTCGCCATTCATGGCACGCTCCGAATCTTGAGTGAAGCGATCAATGACTTCCGCAATCTTCGATGTGTCGACGACCTGTGCCATGGCATACCTCAGCGAAATGTGATCAAAAACAGACCCTATCTTTGCATCGTCCGCCGAGCCGATTACCATGAACCAAAATCGGTTACGTCTCCACACCCGATAATGCGTGGCGACGATCCCTGGACGTGCCGCCCGAAGCAGAAACTTGGCAGAGAAGACCATGATCTACCTCGACTACAACGCATCCACCCCCATCGACCCGCGCGTCGCGGACGCCATGAGACCCTACCTCTACGATCTCCACGGGAACCCGTCCAGCGCGCATAGAATCGGGAGCCAGGTGCGTGACGCCGTCAATCGCGCCAGAGAGCAGGTCGCCTCATTCATCAACGCCGCACCCACCGAGGTCGTTTTCACCTCGGGCGGAACCGAATCAAGCAATCATGTCATCAAGGGAGTGGCACATACCCTTCGCGACAAGGGTAGGCACATCGTCACGTCGGCAATCGAACATCCCGCCACTCTCGCCCCATGCCACTATCTCGAATCATTGGGATTCGAAGTGACCGTCGTTGGCGTGGACCAATACGGCTGGATCAACCCCGATGAAGTCGCAACCGCCCTTCGTGATGACACCATCCTCGTTTCGATCATGCACGCGAACAACGAAGTCGGCACCATCCAGTCCATCGAGAAAATATCCGAACTGACCCGCGCCAGGGGAATCTGGCTCCACACCGATGCCGCGCAGAGTTGCGGGAAAATCCCCGTCGATTGCCGGAAGCTCGGCGTCGATTTCTTGTCAGTCGCAGGTCACAAATTTTATGCACCGCAAGGAATCGGTGCGCTCTTCATCCGGGACGGCATTCAGATTGAACCACTGATGCACGGCGCCGGACACGAGTCCGGAAGGCGTGCAGGAACCGAAGCCGTCACCAACATCGTCGGGCTCGGCGCGGCAGCCGAACTCGCAACCGAACATCTTTATGACACACAGCCCAAACAGTGCCGTGACATGCTATGGGAAGCCATCCAGAATCAACTGGGAGATGATGCAAGACTACTGGGACATCCGGAGAACCGCCTGCCCAATACGCTCGCCGTCGCATTTCAGCAGAGAATCGGCGTCGACCTGCTGAATGCCTGCCCGGACATATGCGCTTCAACAGGAGCCGCGTGCCACGCGAAAGATCGAAAACGCTCAGCCGTACTCGCTGCCATGGATGTACCGGAAGAATTCGCCTTCGGTACCGTCCGCTTCAGCACCGGTCGCTCAACAACACCCGATGACATCAAAACGGCCGCCCCCATGATCATCAACGCGTACCGCAACCTCGCGAAAACGGCAACCGCCTGACAAGTGCCATTCCGCAACGCCACGTCCCGGAAAAATCATGGCCACGCATGGACTCCACCTTACATGGACACTCCAACAAGGCGTCCCCGAATATACCGACACAAAAAAACCACGAACATCCACCGATGCTCGTGGTTCTATATCATGATGGTCGATGGTGCGGCTATTCTTCGATCACGCGGCGACCAATAAAGTTGTACGTATCTTCGATATTGCCTTCCGGAATATCAAGCAACGTAACTTCCGAGGAAAACGCGAATGTACCCGTCACGGTGTCGATGTCGTCGCCATCAAAACTACCGCTGGCCGATGCCGTAGCATTGGCAGCCTGGATACCAGCCAGAAACGCGGTCACACGACCTTCAAACGTGAAACCCGAACTATCAGAAGTTGAAGCGCCAAACGTCGCGGCCGCATAACTCAAGCCAACCTGATTGGTTGGGTGCGTCGCACCATCAAACAGAATTTCCGTCCCGAAGATGTCCGAAGCAATCGTGTTATCTTCGAAGGCCGCCAACTCACCGTTAGGACCGAACACGATCGTCACGAACGGAGCTCCCTGCCCCGTCGAACTCGTTCGGAAAAACTGCCACTTACTGTCAGCGAATGAAATCACACCACTGCCAAGCGTGGTCTCAACAACCGTACCATCCGGCAACTCAACATCAACAGTAGCTGGGAGACCATTGTTGCAACCCGCCACCCAGAACGAACAACCAAGAACAGCCGTGACAATCGAAAATCTACGAAGGAATTCCATCAATATTCTCCCGACAACCGTCGTCAGCAAGCGACACCCGTTTATGAGATCTCTGATTACGCAAATCACGTGCAGTAACAGAACACACGAACGTCACTTGCATCGGCCACCTGAAGAGCCGGCTTCGAAAC
>JBMYUM010000356.1:0-4682 GCA_049605375.1 Phycisphaerae bacterium
GGCCAACGCTCGAGCCGAAGGGTATCTAGCGTCCGGGTTTTTCTGAAGAGCCTTGAGTACGACCCAGTCGAGATCATTGTGAATCTTACGACGCAGCACATAGGGATCGGCTGCACGATGATGCGCCCGCGCTTCCACCGATTCACCCAGTTCGTTGAATCGCGTACTGGGTTTCATCGGCTCTTGTGTCAGCACGATCTCACGGATCCGTGAGATGGAGACACCACCGCGTGCGAGGTCGAAGACCGTTCTTCCACACAACAGCTCGTAGAGCAACGCACCGAGCGAATAGACGTCCGAGCGCGTATCGATGGCGTTGGTGTCTCCGTCTGCCTGTTCGGGACTCATATAGTCGGGCGTACCAATAATCACACCCAATTCTGTCCGCTGGGTAGCATGATCCACAGACGATTCCAGTGCTTTGGCCACACCAAAATCGATGATGACCGGTGCACCCTCGCCGTCACGCTCTGTACAAAGTACGTTCGAGGGCTTGATGTCTCTGTGGATGATCCCGCGCTGATGCGCATGCTCCAGACCACGGCAGACCCCCAGGAAGAGCTCCAGACGTTCCTCAATCGAGAGCCTTTTTTGGTCGCAGTACTCCGTGATCGGACGTCCGTCCACGAGTTCCATGGCAAAGTAGGGTCGCCCCGCCCCAACATGTCCCTCGCCGATCACGCCACCGTCGAATACTTTCGCGACATTGGGGTGATCCATGATCGCGAGCGTCTGGCGCTCACGTTCGAATCTCTTGATCACCGACGCGCAGTCCATCCCGGGCTTGATGACTTTCAGCGCCACCTGTCGTTGAACTGGCTGTGATTGTTCAGCGATGTAGACGACACCCATGCCGCCCTCACCAAGAACACTGAGGACGCGATAGCGATCGATCATAGATGGGTGTTCACCGGCACCGCTGGAATCCGGGGTGTGCACCGGCGCGATCATCGGGGCGGTCTCAGCATCCGTTCGTTGAGCATTTTCGTGAGCCGCCAGCAGGCGTTTGAGCCGGCGCATGATTTCTGGATGTGATCCGTGACGCTTTTCCAGAAAAGCGTCGCGGTCTTCCGGCGGTTGCTGAAGGAGTTCCGAGAAGAGCTCCAGCTCCCTTTCGATGCCGTCGCTGGTCATACAGTTCGTCCCCCTACTGGCTGCCACTCATGAATCAGCGTTTCGTGGATCGCCGTCATGATTCGCAAGCCTGTCAAAAAGCCAGGCCTTACTGTACGTCCACCGGCGTTTGCATGTCGCGAGTGATACGCCGCTCATTTCCGCGATTTGCTCAAGCGTGAGACCGAGGAAGTATCTGAATCGAACCATGGCGGCAAGGTCAGGTTGTTCACGTTCAAGTGCAACGAGGGCATCGTGAACATCGAGAACGCACAGGCGATCGTCAGGCGAGGCGACATCGAGATCACTGAAGGTCACACGGCGCACATTGCCACCGCGTTTGAGCGCCTGCTTCGTACGCGCATGATCAACAAGGACACGCTCCATTGCCTGCGCGGCCGCCCCGAAGAAGAGTACACGGGAATGCAAGTCGCCGAGATTGCCCACCAAACGGAGATAAGCTTCATTCACGAGCGCGGTTGGCTGGAGCGTGTGTCCGGCACGTTCTGGCTTCATGCGATGTTCAGCCATGGCCCGGAGCTCTTTATACACAACCTCAACGAGGCGTTCCTTATCATGCGGGAGATCTGCACCGGCACGCAAAAGAAGTTGTGTAAGATCCGTAGAGCCCATGTCATCTCCTATCGGCACGCCACCTCGGTCTCGAACGAACGCGCAGCCGTGATGCGTCGATCACTTCGACCAGTACAGATGCGGCGTGTCAGAGGCACACTTCCTCACGAGTGTGCCACCGGGTCGGCGATCAGTTGTTCAAGCATCTCCGCAAGTTCAGGATGGCCCTCTCTTCGAGCATCGTCCGATGGCGAATTCTTCCATCGGTCCAGAGCACCAGGGTCGGCGCTGTGGCTCATGAGAAGGCGTGCCGCTTCGAGTTGGCCCTCCGATGCCGCCAGATGCAGCGGGGTCCGTCCGTCATAATCGGAACCGCATGGATCCGCCCCACGAACAATCAACCGCAGAATGCCCTCGCAATCGCCTTCGCTGGCCGCCCAGAATAAATCAAAAAGCAGAGCCAGCTCATCATCCTTATCATAGTGGCGTGGATCAATTTTCGTCGTGGCACTTTCGCCTAGGGCGTCGTATACATGGAAATTGAACCGCTTGACGAGGCCCTTGTTGAATTCGATCCCGCGTACGCTATTGCCCTGGGCATCGAGCCGCGGGGACCACGTGCATATCCCCATGACGTTTGGAATGACCGTCAGCACCACCCCCGAGACACCGCTTTTAGCTGGTAAACCGATGCGGAATGCCCATTCGCCAGAGTAGTCATACATACCGCACGATAGCATGAGTGACAAGCAGCGTTGCACCGTATCAGTCGATAACACCTGTTCGCCGGTTAGCGGGCACAATCCACCGTTGGCAAGCGTTGCAGCGGCGACGGAAAGCGAGTCTGCAGTCGTCTCAAGCGAGCAGCATTGAAAGTAGAACTCAAGATTCTCGATGAGATCAGCCCCCTCGGGAAAAGCCTGACGCTCACGCATCGAGTACCCAAGTGCGAAATTGCGGTCAGCAGTTGCCCGTTCAGACAAATAAGTGGCGTTGCTGAAACCCGGTCGGCAGCCACCTGCGAGTCGCGTCCACATGCTCGTGACGTGATCGAATCGGTCTGCAATCGGTTCCCCCTGCTTAATCAGTGCGCTGCTCATGATACCGCCTGCATTGATCATTGGATTGTGTGGCTTGCCCTGGGGGTTCAGCGCGAGTTCGTTAAAGCTGACACCGCTCGGCTCACAACCCATGTGGCGATGCACGGTTTCCTCGCCGTGCTCCTCAAGGGCAAAGCAGTAGTTGAACGGTTTCGAAACGGACTGGATACAAAACGGCGTGTGCGCATGCCCTTCTGTGAGTCGCTGCCCGTCAATTGTACAGATCGCAAGCCCGAACTGCTCAGGTTCTACGCGCCCGAGTTGCGGTATGTAGTCCGCAATCGCTCCGGAGCGATTATCTGAGGCTTGTCCGAAGATTGACTGCACATCGTTTCCAAATTGACGGAACTGGGGAATCTTGAGTTTCGCGCCCGCCGCTTTTTCGAGAATCAACATGCAGGTACGAACGAGGTCGTGGAACATCTCCTCGTCGAAGCTCGCACTATCAGGCACTGCAGCGAGCGCGCTGAATACGCTGGCAAGCCGCGTATCGTCGTTACGAAATCCAGAATCTGACAGGAGGCGGAGTATGTTCACAGCGCGAACACCCTGCTCACCCGGTAGCCTGAGCCTGTCGAACAGCTTCCGCGTCCGTTCGCTTGCGATACCCTGATCTACTTCCTTTGCAGTCATGACACTTCTCCCGATCGCGTGGCGTTAAACGTGGTGTGCATCAACGGCTCCGAACGCTCCGGTGCAGACTTCGCCGAAACGCCGAACCAAGTCTTCGAGTATGCACGCTCGTCATGTTCAGCAAGGTCGATACCGACACGTTCGGCCCGGCTCGCTACACGGAGGGGCGTGATGCGTCGGACCAGAAGCAACACGCAGGCCGTTCCCGCAGCCGAAAAGGCGGCAGCGGCGAGCACGGAAACAATCTGAACGACGAGCAGGTTGACGTTGCCGAACAGAAGACCGTCGGCGCCGGCCGCGTTGATCGACGTGCTCGCAAAGACACCAGTGAGAATTGAGCCGACCACGCCGCTTACCCCGTGGCAGGCAAACACATCAAGCGTGTCATCCAACGCGCTTCGCTTCAGTATCCACATGACCAGGTAGCTGGCGGACGCCCCACATCCTCCGATGATCATGGCCGCTCCTGGTGAGACAAAGCCTGCGGCTGGTGTGATCGCAACGAGTCCGACGACCGCAGCGATAGCCGATCCGGTCAATTGAGGTTTGCCCCGGCGAACGATGTCAATCAACATCCAGACGGCGATCGATGCGGACGCGGCAAGCATGGTCGTAGCGACGGCAAGCGCGGCGATACCATCAGCAGCCAGCGCCGATCCGGCATTGAATCCGAACCAACCGAACCAAAGTAGAGAGGCACCCAGAACAACAAACGGGATGTTGTGCGCCGGATCGTCTTCATCTTCGCTGGCGGTCCGTCTTCCGAGAAACAACGCGGTCACAACGGCCGCGATTCCGGCACTGACATGGACCACGGTCCCCCCAGCGAAATCCAGTGCGCCCATCTCGGCGATCCAGCCACCAGGTCCCCACACCCAGTGCGCAAGTGGAGCATAGATAAACAGCATCCACAGTGAGATAAACAGCGCGTACGCTTTGAATCGCATCCGACCGACGACGGCACCTGAGATCAGAGCCGGCGTGATAATCGCAAACATCATCTGGAAGATGGCAAAGGCAATGTGTGGTACCGTCGATTGGTCATTCGCCGGTTGCACACCGACGTTACCCAAACCGACGTACTCCATCCCGCCGATGAACGCATTACCGTTTCCAAATGCTAGTGAATATCCCAGCAAAGCCCACAGTACGCCGACGAGTCCGAGTGAGGCAAAACTCATTTTGATCGTGTTGAGGACCTGGTTTGAGCGGACCAGTCCACCATAAAAGAATGCTAGGCCAGGCGTCATCAACAACACCAGG
>JBMYUM010000357.1:0-4672 GCA_049605375.1 Phycisphaerae bacterium
TCATTTTGCCCTGAAGGACGGCCGTGATGCGCTCAAACCCCATGCCGGTGTCCACGTGCTTCGCCGGAAGAGGTGTCAGAATCTTGTTCTCACCACGATTGAATTGGATGAACACCAGATTCCAAAGTTCGATGACGCGTGCATCGTCTTTGTTCACGAGACCCGCGCCGGATTTGTCCGGTGTGAGGTCGATGTGAATCTCGCTGCACGGCCCGCACGGACCGGTGTCACCCATCTCCCAGAAGTTATCCTTCTTGTTACCGGGGTGGATATGGTCCGGATTGATGTCCGTGACTTCACGCCACAAGTTGGCGGCTTCGTCATCCGCTTCGATGCCGTCTTCTGCATTCCCCTCGAAATAGGTCGCATGAAGACGCGTGCGGTCAATCCCCCAAACGTCTGTCATAAGTTCCCAAGCCCAGGCAATGGCCTCACGCTTGAAGTAATCGCCAAAAGACCAGTTGCCGAGCATTTCGAAGAAGGTGTGGTGGTACGTATCGCGCCCCACGTCGTCCAGGTCGTTGTGCTTGCCGCCGGCACGGATGCACTTCTGCGTATCGGCTGCCCGGCGGAAGTCCCGCTGGCCCGTTCCCAGGAACACATCCTTGAACTGGTTCATTCCCGCGTTGGTGAACATCAGCGTCGGGTCATCGTGAGGGACGACCGGCGACGAACCCACAACCGTGTGTTCTTTCGATGCGAAGAAATCAAGGAACTGCTTTCGAATCTCGTTTCCAGTCAACATGGGACGTATCCAGCAAACTCAGGGCTATCACTTTCATCAAGCGAGCGATACGGACGCTCTCAAGCGTGGGTACTGTAACCGGACCCAGTGAAGATTCCAGTTTACGGACGACGGCAAAACCAGGTCACCATGGACGCGGATTATCGGTTCCGAACCGATGCTGGCAGGCATCAGGGTGGATCGGTTCCCTCCAAAGTCCGGTAGAAAGTGGCGTCGTCGTCAGCCATTTGCGAGCCCCGCACCTGTATTCGAAACTCTTATTGATGTCCCGGCCACATCGACCGGCGCAGAACGCCGCTCTCTACCGAGGCCTCGGTATTCAGTCCCATGTAACGGAGATTGCCGATGATCATGCTCGCTGTTGAGGAAATCCAGGTACAGAACGTCAAGTTGCTCGCCGTCGATGGTCACCATGTATGTTCGGAAATGGTCTGCGACCGCTGCGCTCACGGGCCTGAGAAGCCGACGGAAGATCTTGTCGAAACCGAAGGGACGACCGGCGCCGAGACGCTGCGTATCCATTGCCGGATCTTCAATGAACGAGGATGGCGGGTGGTTGATGGGGCGGTGTTGTGCCCCTCCTGTGTGGAGCAAGCCTGCGAGGAATCAGCCGCCTATTGACCTGCACGTTCCGAACATGGTGTGCCAGTAATATGGCACACCATACGGATGCATTCATCACATCGAATCCGGCCACACGGGCCTTCGACGCTGCGAGGTCAACCGGCTAGGGGGCACGCAATGCGCGAACCGAAGGGTCGGTGGAAGGGAACCCTGGCACAAGATGGGCGTCCTGCATGTCGCGAGGATGTTCAGATCCTTCATACTGACGAATGCTGCCTGCGAGCCAGATATTATCTTCATGCAATCCATAGATCGGGGTCGTCAGCCATTCGACGCGACCATCGGTCATCAGGACATTCTGCCCTTCACCACCATGAACGCGTGAATTGGTCCGCGAAGGATCAAGCGAGGTGTCAAAGCGACCACGCCGGAAAAGGGGATTGGCATCGCCGGCATACGCCAGCGCTGCTTGCGGCCTCAGATTTGGCGAAGGCCCAGACAAGTTCAGTGTGTCGTAGCTGATCTCCTCTCGCCTTCTGAAGTCGTGATGCTTGGCCAGTTCCGTCGAAGGCATTGTCTTGCCTTCATCGTTCGACGGACACACAAAATGCTCCGGCTTGGGACCGAAATTCAACCGGGCCAGCAAGTAGACATTCTGGCTGTTCGAGACGAACGGCTTTTCTTCATTCATCGGCAGCCATGATGCGTCTGACGGACGACCAGCGTACGGGAGCGCACCAGCGAATGTGGCCTGATACATTCTGGTACCCTGAAAAATCGTGCCAAGGTTCGACGCACATTGGTTTAACTGCGTTCGCTCACGCAACTCAACAATCGACGGAATAGCGGCACAAATGAGAATGCCGATACACGCCGCAACTGCGAGAATCTCCTTCAACGCTCTTGGGTATCGGAAAACCGATGACTCGGTATCTGTCGATCCAGTTCCCACGGGAGCGGGACCAGACGCCATACCAGCGGTGTCGTTTCTCGTTTCGTGGCTGGTCTCGGCGGCCTGAATACGCTCGAGCGTACGCCCGATCAGACTTTCGGGCATGGGCGCTGCCGTCCAATGATCCAAGGGACGCAGGGCACGCCCAACACGGTCACTGAATTCACCGGCCGACGCACTCTGGCTGATTTCAGATTCGACAGCAGCGCGATCCTCGTCTTCCAATCGGTCGAGATGGAGATCGACAATGCGATCCGCAAGGTCGCGACGATCATCAGCATTGGATTGGTGTTCACTCATCGAACTTCACCCGAATATTCAACTCACCGTCGCGGAAGCCACCACGACCGTGTACAGGTATTCATGGATACCGTTCGCCCTCGTCCGGCAACCGGCCATGCCAACTTTTCGATACGCGCCCCGATCGTTCGTCACGACCAGGGATTCGACGCGGCGTCTTCCTCTTCGGACAGTGCCAACGCCTCTTCGTATCCCTTTGAAAACTGTGCAATCGCGGCATGCAGTCGGCTCTTGACCGTTCCCAATGGAACTCCAAGTACATCGGCAATGTCGCGATAAGCAAACCGATGGAAGTAGCTGAGAATCAGTACTTCCCGAAACTTCGGTGGGATGCCGTCAACCACATCCCGAACAAGACGACGTTTCTCCTCAACCGACAGATCACTGTCCGGGGGATCACCTGAGTCTTGAAAAAGCTGCACGAAACGATGACTTTCAAGTTCGTCACCATCGACGTGCGCATCAAAAGGAAGCTCACGTTTTCGATTACGGCGGCGCAGGTAGTCTCGCGCCTTGTTGGCCGCAATCGTAAATATCCAAGGTTTCAACCGACGTGACGTATCGAACGTCGACGCAGAGGAGTGAATCTGCAGGAACGTCTCCTGGACCACATCCTCGGCGGCCACCGCGTTCCCAGTAAATCGGATCGCGAAGGTGTGGAGTTCTCGTGCGTGACGGCGGACCAGCAACTCAAAACTGGCGGGATTCCCGTCAACGTAATCCGAGAGTAGTTGTTCGTCGGTTAAAGTGCTCATGACTTGATTATAGTACGTGTCGAATGAGCTTGGGTTCATCGGGAATGTCTCACCGGAACGGGGCTTCGCTTATCGGACGTTGCATAGCCGCCAAAATGGCAGAATCCGCCCATGGTCGGCAAATTCCGCAGAGGCGGCAAAAAACCAACCGGGGCAGCGTTCAGCGTATAGGGCGCTCTTATCTGGGCGCCTTATGGCTGGAGAATCGGAGCCCGTTACCGCAGCGATGAAAGGAATTCAGGAGGCGTCTAGCGGAGACTCCGGGGCGATCGCAGCGAAGACGCCGTCGATAATGCCGTCCAGGATCAGGTCGACCCCGTTCTCAATCGCAGGAAGGGCGCTCTCGCGAAACGCGACGCCACTGGCTGGAATGCAACTTTGCATGAACATCATTCCGCTGGAGCCAGTCAATAAGAGTCCCATCCAGTGTGCCGTTCGTCGTTTCATGATGTAGTTCCCCGCTTCGAGATTCCTCTGAACACGATGCAACGGAACTCACTATCGGACACAAGCGTCCCTCATCCGTAATCACACAAACCGGTCCAGGTAAGGGCCCTGCGGCGGGTCGGCAAGAAATGCCTGCTGCGACGTCGTGGGTAGATGTTCCGCCTCGCGCCATTGCGCGACCGCATGACTGGTCAGGCGGATGGCAACAACAGACAGCAGAATCAGAAATGCGAATTTGATGGCACCGACCGGCAGCCGATGAGTCAGCCGACTACCGATCAAACTGCCGAAGATGGCTGTCGGAATGAGAATGGCGGCAAGGTACAGCGATTGAACCAGCGCATGCGACTGTGCGTAGGCCGCGTTTTTTACAATGGCGCCAATAAAAGCCGTGCCGATGATGACGGCCGCAGAATTGGCAATCGCCGACGTCAATGGCATCGACAGCACTTTGCGTTGCAAGGGGACCATGACCGCGCCGCCACCGACGCCCAGCATCCCGGCCACGAGCCCCGTCGGGAAGGCCACAAGCGAGGCTTGAAGCCACCGAACGTGGCCACCAGTTGTCACCGCATTGCCGGACTCGGCTTGTTGGCCTTGATGGGACGACGCACGTGGTTGATCCTGGCGTAACCAACGCCTCACAATGCGATAGAGGTCGGTCAGAACCACGAAGAAAAGAAAACCGCCAAAGACGATGCGCAGGAAGGGTTCGCCGCGCTGCCCATGGAAAACCTGCAATTCACTTAACAGCACGCCGACAACGGCGAACAAAATGGTCAATGGTAGCAATCGCGACACCGCGTAGCCACGGATCGCGCCGGCGCGATGATGCTGAAAGGCTGCGGGGATGGCCACAAACACGTTCACGATCATGGCCGCGCTTTGATAAAGATGCTGATCAGGGCC
>JBMYUM010000358.1:0-4668 GCA_049605375.1 Phycisphaerae bacterium
AGAACGGATACATGCGTCAGGAGTGAACGGAAGTCCACGTTGGCCGAGACGACGGCATCGAGAAGCGTGTCCCGCCCCGTATAGGGTCGCGTCGTCAGTGAACCAGCCTGATTCACGACGTAGTAGTACTTGCTTTCGAAACTGACCGTGACCCTGACCTTGGGGTCAACGTAGTAGCGACTCAGCAACACCTGCAGCTTGGCCGCAATTTCCTTGGCCGTCATGCCGACGATTTTCACCTCACCGAGCAGGCGAAGGTTTACTTTTCCGTCGGGCTGGATGATCTGCGATTCACCATCGATCTCGAGAATTCGCGGGGCGCTGATTGTGATGACGTCCGGGATCCCGACGCGGTACTCAATCGCCGAGACTTCGTGGTCATGCTCTCGAAGGAAATGGAGCATATCCTTGTGCCTCGATGCGCAGCCGCTGGAGAGCAGCAAGATGCTGCTCACGAACATTGCTTTGCCAAAATAGCTCATGGTTTCAACCTGCATATCGCCCATAAACGGGGCCTTCACTGGTCACACACAAGCGGTTTATCGGGAGCTGAGCGGAGGTTCTGAATAACCGGCGCCCCAACTTCTTGACATCGGGGCGACGCCTAAGGCCCAGGCCGGAGAATCGACGGTGAGCCACGAATCGGAGGGTCCGGAAATCATGGGCCTTGCGCTTCCCCCTGTCCCTATCTCAAGCGCTATGCACAAACGACCGATAGTCAGGCGACGGTTTATCGGAGGTGCCCGATGTGCGCCCCCGGCCGGAAAAAAGGAAATATTCGCCATGTATGCCGATTTCTTTGGGTTCCGCGAGCTGCCCTTCAATAATACGCCTGATCCGCGCTTCTTTTACTCAACGCCGGATCATGACGAAGCGTTGGCTTCGCTGATCTACGCGGTCCAGGAGCGAAAGGGCTTCGTCCTGCTGACGGGCGAAGTGGGCGCGGGTAAGACGCTTGTTTCGCGCATGATGATGCGGCACTTCGGATCGAATATCGCCTTCGCCAATATTAACCATGCCGTACAGGGTTCTCTGGATCTCATGGAGTCCATTTGTGCGGAATTTGAATTGGACGCGCAGCAGCCAGGCAGCCATGCCCAGCATGTCCGCATCCTGCAGGACTTCCTGCTCGGCCAGTTTGCAAACGACACCCCCGTCGTACTCGTCATAGACGAAGCACAGAATCTTTCCATCGACGCGTTTGAGCAGCTTCGCATGATCGGCAATCTCGAAGCGGATGATGCCAAACTGCTGCAGATCGTGATCGTCGGCCAACCGGAGTTGCAGGACAAATTCAGCTCGCGCGAATTGCGCCAGTTACGGCAGCGCGTATTCCGCAGCTTTCACTTGCCTTCATTATCAACGGAAGGTGCTGCAGGCTATATCAAGCACAGATTGGAAGTGGCCGGCGGAAAACCGGAGGAGGTCTTTCATCCTCAGGCCATCCGCCGGATCATCCGGGCAAGCCACGGTATTCCTCGCATGATCAATGCGATCTGCGACAACGCTCTTCTCAGTGCGTACTCGGCCGACCAGGCACAAGTAAGCCTTGAGATTGTGGAAAGTGTGATCGATCGAAGCTTTATGATTCAAGATCAACGCCAGTCGACGACCGAATCAAAGGGAGCCGCCGTTGACGCTTCGGAGGCTGCTGTCGCTCACGAGCCTCCGCCGTCCTTTCTGCATAAGAGCGGTGCGGCCATCCCGCCTGCCGCTGCCGTCGCTCAATCGCCTCGCATGCCGCAGGTGCCAACCGCGGGATCAGCTTATGCCATCCCCCCGTATATGATTCCCGGACAGCCAACAGGTTTTGCTCATCCAGCCTATGCTTACGCGGGATATGGATCGGTTCCTCCGGTTTCACCGGTACTCGTTCCGGACTATGCCACAAGCCTGGCACCCTCGTCGCAAGTCAACGACAAGTCGGATCACGAGACAACCGAGACCCGGGAGTCAACACTTCGACCTGAATCGGATGTAAAGAACGATAAGGGTGGAGCCCAAACGCAAGGGAAGTCAGCATACGAGAAGGAAAGCACTTCATCTCGATTATCGGATAATGATAAACGACGAAGAGAATCCGAAGCACAAACGCGTCGTGAAGAGTCGGTAAGGCAGCGTCTGCAGAAGGACATCATCGCTCTTCAGCAGCGGCGCATGGCGTGGCTGAGCAGTTTTGATCAGGAACTGTCACACCGTGTCCAGCATGTTCGAAACCAGTTCGAAGCCCTGGAGCAGTCGACTTCGGCAACGCCTTCTCTCCTTGCCGAAGCACGTATGGCAACGTCCACACTTCAACCCTTGGTCGAAAAGGCCAAACGCGTTTCCGACTTGAGCGAGCGGCTTGTCGACAAGATGGAATCGTCGCGAAACGAGGGCGATCGTTGGCGTCAGGATGTGCATGGCGTCTTGAGTGAAGTTCGACAGACGCTGAAGGAATTTCGAGAACTGGTCAGCGAAATGGGACGTGCGGAAAAGACGGCTCATCAGACGCTTGAGCGCCTGCAATCCCAGACGCGACAATCACAACGACTGGCTGACGCGTTTGTGAAATCGGTGACCAAAGGCATGTACCGCGCGGCGGGAAGCCAGACGCTGAAAGATGTAGGACTGCTGTCGAGCATCGAGGGCAGCGCGGAACAACTTTCTGAGAACCAGAAGAACCTGGAGCAGATTCGGCAGATCGTGCGCGGCGACGAAGACGGTTCATCATCGGCAACACAAGCGAAATCGGATTCCGGTCTCACCGGTGATGACAATGCCACCGAGCGTCTGGAGCAGGGAATTCACCAGTTGATGGAGCTGACGGGTGACAGTCGTTGACCCTTACAGCGGCTTGTTGACGCATTCTGACAATTCACAAATCAACAATTCGTGCCTAGTATGAGGTTGGGGTTACTTTCCGTGGCACGAGGTATTCTAAGCAAGATGAATCAGCGTCGTTCCCTACGATCAGGCTTCACGCTCATTGAAGTGCTGGTGGTGATTTCGATCATCGCGCTGTTGCTGACGATTCTCATCCCCGTTCTATCCAAAGCCCGTGGTGAAGGAAAAGCGGCCGTCTGCCTCGCGCGATTACGCGTCATCGGTCAGGGGATGGTGATCTACGCCAACGATTACACCGATACGCTCGTGCCAAGTCGCATGCCCAAGATCGATAACGAGAACTGGCGTGTTCGATTACCGGGTGGCGTCAAGTACCGTCCGAGTTTTCTGACCATGATGGGAAGCGAAATCGGGCTTCAACCATTCGATGATCCGCAACCGACGAAAACGGATATTGATCGATTCGGCGAACCAGGTGATCGCCAGGATTATTCGAACGACGCCTACCTGTGTCCGGAAGTGACAGACTGGACGGACGAGAGAAACGGATGCTACGGATTCAATTACCAGTTTCTGGGCAATTCCCGCTTGCGCGGCAGCGGCCGTGTCAACGACTACAAGAATTGGCCTGTGAAGACATCGTGGGTTCGGTCACCCGCCCGCTGCGTGGCAGTAGCCGACTCCATGGGTACGGCCGCCAGTTTCCATCGTCGCGGCCGTCGTGATTACCAGCAGAATCGACCAGGTGAAAGCGGAAGTGGTCGCGACGCGAATGCCTACGGGAATGAGGGGTTCAATTTGGATGCCCCCTTGCTGGACCCTGACGACGGCGAGATGGCCAATCTGAACGGCGGAAGCGATAATTCCCGAACCGCACTCCACGAGCGCCACAACCGGAAGGGGATCGTCCTCTGGATGGATGGCCACGGCAGCCGCGAGACCCTTCGCACGCTGGGCTATGACGTCGAGCCGGAAACCGGCATCGTGACCTTTGACGGTGACAATTCTCTGTTTCACATTCGCGGCGAGAACCGACCTTGGCGCATCACAGAGCCACGCCGGTAAGCGAACGCGCAACTGACCATTCTACCGAGCAACGCCAACGTTCAGGAATATTCCGGGACTGACGGCGCCCCTTACTTTTTCTGACAAATCCGGGAACCATGGTTCGACTTCGGCGTCCAAGGCTCCATGCCTGGTCGGGGTACCCTGCATATCCGGGCAGCCGTGTTCTTAGTCACCGGTCTCGATGAGCCTCTGGACGTCGATGCGAACGGATGGTCCGTGTCGCCCCGCCGCCCGTCTGCGCTGATCAAGACTCTCACTCCATTGCACAAGGAGTTCGCTCATGATGGACAGTTTGAAGGAAAAGGGACTACCGGCATTGATCGGGACGGCCTGCCTGGTGTTCGGTGGCATGTGGGCTTACGGAGCTTTTGCCTCGCCGGAACCAGAGATCAAGCCAATCCGTGTTGCCGCAGGGGAGCCTCGAACCCGCGATACGAAAGAGTCGAAGCCTACCCAACGCTCCGCAAGAAGTCAGAACACCGGCCCGCAGACAGCCACAATACGTAAGGAGAGAACCGCGCCGACTTCGTCGTCCAACCGAAGATTGCCGCGGAAGCCGCTGGAGAAGAGGAAGGTCGTGCGACCCGGATGCTGATGCAGAATCCGTCGCGTGCCGTCGCTTCATGCGATTCAATATCGCGATCAACAGTGCTGTAGACCAAAGACCCACGGGGATAGGGATGTTCACCCGGACCGAGCATGGTCGGGGAGCCGCTCCGGACAAGAGCGCCCTATCCTCCTTGCCTATTTCCCCTGATGTTGAATTCCGGCTCC
>JBMYUM010000359.1:0-4658 GCA_049605375.1 Phycisphaerae bacterium
TGGGTCCACTCCCTCACCGGCACGCCCCTGATGACCTGGAAGCCAATACCGCTGCTGATGGCCTGGCGCCATTGTGGAAAGCGGTCTGCCAGGCCCGGTAGCGGGAAGTCTGCAGCGTGGCACGAACGTTTGCGTACGAATTGGATTCCAGCCCACGTCATGGAGCAGCTCGCATTGTTGGCGACGACGTTCAGGGCATCGTAATGAGATTCAGGTACAGGCAGTTAGATCAATGGCGAAAGCGGGGCCAGGCATGAGGCTTGCAGATTTGATTCACGCGGATTCCGTGGTTACGGAGCTACAGGCGACCGACCGCGACGGGGCGATCCGCGAATTGGCCGCCGCAATGGTGGACGGTGGTGCGATTGCCGCTGATCAACTGGAAAAAGTCGTCGAAGAGGCGATTGCCCGTGAGAATCAGGGTACCACCGGGTTCGGTAAGGGTGTTGCTGTTCCGCACGTGAAGCTGGACGGCCTGGATCACCAGGTTGCCACGATCGGTTGTTCTAGCCAGGGGTTGGATTTCCAGTCGTTGGATCGTGCACCGGTGTACACCGTTCTGATGTTGATCAGTCCTAAAGATCGTCCTGAAGATCACATCGGCGCGATGGAGACGATCTTTGGTCATTTACTGCGCGACAATTTTCGTCGTTTCCTCCGGCAGGCGGATTCAAAGAACGCCATTCTTGAGGTGATCCAGGATGCGGATGATCTTGGTGATGAGGCCTGACGCTGCGTAAGCCACATGTTTCAGGCCGTCAGGATTGCCGGCCCGCTCCCGTTGGTTCCCGATCGTTTGAATTGCGGTTCGGGATAATCCCGGGTCGGTCCTATTCCCTAGTTGAGGATGTACCTGATTGACGAGTGACGGAAACAAGGTCACGCAGGAAGCGGAGATTCCCAATGCCGAGGGGCTTCACGCCCGTCCGGTGATGGCGTTTGTGGATGTTGCTTCCCGCTACGCGGCCACGGTGAAGGTCTGCAACAAGTCCCGCAACGGCGAGTTTGTGGACGGCAAGAGTGCCATGCAGATGATGTTGCTGGAGGGCACGCAGGGCTGTGTGTTGCAGATTGTGGCCGACGGTCCGGATGCATCCGAGGCTGTCGACGCATTGGTTCGGTTGATTGAGTCGGGTTTCAGCGGCTAGCGCCCGGGGCGAAGTCGTTCGCCGCCATGGATTGAGGCGGCTGTGCATGGATGGCATGCATTCGAAGGGTTGCCTGTCGATTCAGGTCAGGGCGGTTGTCCACCCTCACGTCATGTGTCGAATGGAGTCGCAACGGTCTTGGAAATCTTCCGCGGCATTTCAGTTTCACCAGGCATTGCGATCGGTCCGGCGGTTGTTCTGGACGCCGAGGACTATCGAATTCCGTTTCGGACGGTCGACAGTGATCGTGTCGAGCAGGAGCTCTCGTGCCTGGATGCGGCTTTTGCCACCGCGACCACCGAGATTCGCGACCAGGCTTCGTCGCTTCGAACATCCCTTGGGCGCGATGCCGCCAACGTTTTTGACTGGCATATCGGCGTGCTCGAAGATGAGCACCTGCGGCACGGCATTGAATCTCTGATCCGGGAAAAGTGCGCGTCTGCTGCGTATGCGACCAGTACCGTGATGCGCAATTACCAGCGTCGCTTCATGCAGATGAAGGACCCGCTGCTGGTTGAGCGAATTCGCGACGTTCAGGACATCGAACGCCGTTTGCTGCGCAATATTCTTGGCGAATCCCGCGAGAGCCTGGATCATCTGACTGAACCGGTCATTCTCATTGCCCACGATCTCGGTCCCACGGCGACGGCGCAACTGCCACAGACAAAAGTTGCCGGCGTTGCGCTCGATGTTGGGGCATCAACGTCGCATACGGCAATTTTGTTGCGATCCTGGGGCCGTCCGGGTGTGATCGGCCTGAATGACGTTTCGACGCGGATCAGCGGTGGCGACATCGTCGTTATTGACGGGTCGAATCAGCTGGTGATCGCGAATCCTGAGCCGGCAACATTGGCGGAGTATCGTGCGCAGGAGGCCGCCTACGCCCGGTTGTCGGGCGAACTGGATGAGCTGCGGGACTTGCCGGCCATCACGCGTGACGAGGAACCGATCCGGCTTTTGGGGAACATTGAGTTTCCGCATGAGACAAAAGTTGGCGTTCAGAAGGGGGCTTGTGGCATTGGTCTTTATCGGACCGAGTTCCTCTTCCTGCGTCCTGAGGGGGCTCCGTCGGAAGAAGAGCAGCTGGAGGCGTACCGAAAGGTGATCGAGCATGCCGACGGTCACCCGGTGACGATTCGAACATTCGACCTGGGTGCGGATAAGTACACACAGCAGCGTCAGTACGAGCAGGAACGTAATCCCATGCTGGGATTGCGCTCGATTCGGTACAGTCTTCAGAATCTGGACATGTTCAAGACGCAGTTGCGGGCCATTTTGCGGGCTTCTGAGCATGGCAAAGTGCGGATGATGTTTCCGCTGATTTGCAGCCTGATGGAGTTCCGCCAGGCGAAAATGACGGTTCACGACGCGATGGAGGACCTGGAAGAGGCCGGATTGCCGTTCGATCGTAATATTCCGATCGGAATGATGCTGGAAACCCCTGCTGCCGCACTTCAAGTGAAGGAATTCTGCCGAGAAGTCGATTTTATCAGCATCGGGACAAATGACCTGATTCAGTACTTGCTGGCGGTTGACCGGGGCAATGAGCGGGTGTCACAGGTGTACAGTGCCTCGCACCCGGCGGTTCTTCGAGCCCTCCGAGATACGGTTCGGGCATGTACAGCAAGTTCGGTAGACTGTAGTCTATGTGGAGAAATGGCGGGCCAACCGCTTTACACCCTGTTTTTGCTCGGAATCGGTCTTCGCCATTTTTCCATGGCACCGGCCAACATACCCGAGATCAAGAAACTGGTCCGCCTGGTGAAAATTACGAAAGCACAGCGCGTTGCCCGACGTGCTTTGAGCTTTGATACGGAACGACAGGTAACGAATTACCTGCGCGACGAGACAAGAAAAGTATTACCGGAGGACCCGATCTAGGCGAGCACGAACGGCTCTGCGGGACTCACGGGCGTAGGGCGTGATAGCGTACGCCACGGAACACGATCTTCATGGGGCAGGATCCGACTTCGGAGGAAGTAAATCAGCACGAACGGTGTCGTTGGGCGTTTCGGTTCTCAATCGACGGTGATTTGCGATTCATTTCGCATCACGACACCATTCGGATGTTCAAGCGTGCTTTGGCCCGTGCCGGGCTACCGGTTCGCTACTCCGAGGGATTCAACCCGCAACCCAAGATTGTCATTCCGTTACCACGACCGGTTGGTGTGGCTTCCGACGACGAACAAGTCGTTGTTGATTTTGACGAACTGATCGACGAGGACCAGGCGTTCAGCGCCTTGGCCGAACAGATGCCCGATCAGGTCAAGCTGAAGCAGGCAACCCAACTGGAACTGAAACAGTCGCTTCAACCCGACACCGTTGACTATGAATTTCGGCCTGACCAGGTTTGGCCCGACGATGTGCCTACGCGCGTCGCGGCTATCCTTGAAGCGGAATCCCTACCCACGCAACGCCGTTCGCCTAAGCATCCGAAGCCACGAGACATCGACCTGCGCCCCTATCTGCTCGACATGAAAGCGGACGAGGAGGCAATTCACTTTACCCTGCAAGTCACGGGAAGTGGGGCAGCCAAGCCATCTGAGATTGCCGGCCTGCTGGGTTTTGATGCCAAATTCGTGAATCACTGCATGCGCCGCCTGAGGGTCACTTGGAAATGAACTCTGACCTTGGGTGAAAAATGGCCACCGAAACGAGTAAGACGACCAAAAAGAAGAAGAAGGTAGCGAAGAAGCGAAAGAAGACCACGAAGAAGGCGACGGCGTCCGCTGACAAGGCGGACGACTCAGCCGATGCGTCGGTTGAAGCCGCTTCCGACTCCGCGACGGCTGTTGGTGTGATTGACGAAGCCGACGCGCCTGAGGCTGAAGTTGCCGAGGCGCCCAAAGCCAAGACGCGCGCCAAGAAGACGCCTGCCCGCAAAAAAACCACCAAGAAGAAAAAAGCGACCAAAGCGAAGAAGAAGAAGGTCACCAAGGCTGCATCGACGGAAGCCGAGGACGAAGCGTCCGAGATCGAAACCGTTGATGAACCGGTATTCAAGGACAAGGAAGCAGTCTTGATTCCTTTCCCGGTCCCGGAAGATGCAGCTGGTGATGACGCTGATTCAGTCGATGGCGATAGCGAGATTGGCTGGCCGCTGGCTGGTTGGCCTGACGAAAGCGAAGCCAAGGTAGCTGAAGCCATCGTTCTTCCCACCACCGCCGATGAGAGCACTGACGACGCTGAAGAGGTGGCGTCAGTCGAAGCACCCAAGGAAGAAGATGACGGTCGACTCTGGACCGGGCGAAAGAAACGACCCAAGAAGAAGAAGCGTCCTGAACGCAAGCCGGTCAATATCGATGACTACGACGATGATGATCAGGAAGACAGCCAGGATGCCGCTCTCGGATCAGCCGATGACGACGACGATGGGGACGATAGCTTCGGTGTTCCCGGCAGTTTGCTTTCGTCCCGTGTCGGTGATGCTGAAGATGCAACCGTCACTCGTGATCGCGAAGACGAAACCGAAGATGATCCCGACGATGTCGACGGAAACGTGGCTGAGCC
>JBMYUM010000360.1:0-4619 GCA_049605375.1 Phycisphaerae bacterium
CAACGGAAGAGCATCGTTTCCACACGTACGAAACGCACCATATCCCGTGGTTCGTGCGTGCCATCTGGATTGTCTTTTGGATATTGACGGTCTGGTACATCATTCGCTTTGCCATTCCGTCGGCTAAGAACTATTTCTAATGCGTGCTGAGTTTGTTGCACCGCTATTCCTGGGCTTGATGAGTTCCGCCCACTGCATCGGCATGTGTGGTGGCTTCGCGGCGGCCATTGGCGCATCGGCGGCAGGAACAGATGGTCGGAAGGGACTGTCGCCGATCGCGCGCCAGCTCGTCTACAGTTTGGGGCGCGTGGCAACGTACGCCTTCCTTGGTGCCATGGTTGGATTCGCCGGCTTGCAATTGGGGCAGGGGGCCGGTGTCCTGGAAGAGACCCAACGGGTTGGCACCCTTGTTGCCGGTGGATTGATGGTTGTCATTGGTCTGGCGGCACTTGGTGTGTTTCGCTGGAAGCCGCTCGCGCCTCTTGGTGTGGAGCGGCTGCTTGCCCCGGCCTATGCATGCCTTCTTTCCGTCCGTCGCCCGCATGAGTATTTTTTCGCCGGACTTGCCAACGGGTTCCTCCCGTGTGGTTTGCTCTATGCCGTTCTTGCCAGTGCGCTCGCATCAGGGGACGTGGTGCGTGGCTCCATGATCATGGTGATCTTCGGACTTGGCACGATTCCCGCTATGGTTGCCGTGGGGTGCGGTGTCCACGTTCTCGGTCATGCCTTGCGTGGGCGTATCCATCAGCTTGCGGCCGTCTCGGTTCTGTTTGTCGGCGCGTTGACCATTCAACGTGGCTTGCCGCAAGAGCTTGGCGGCCCATCGTGTTGCGAAACGGCTGCGGAGAAGGTGGCAGCCGCATCGACGACGTCGGTCGAGGAAGCCGATCTTCCTTGACATGGTCAAATGATGCATGATGCTGTCGCGGTCTGAATCTCACCCGAGCGGGGCCGAATATCACTGTTGTAGCGACGATAGACAATGAGCATCGCCTGTGATTACTGTGGACTTCCGGTTCCCGGAGCGCGATCGGACGCGCATGAAGCGTCTGCGTATTGTTGTTTTGGTTGCCGGTTCGCTGCCCAAGTTGCCCAGCAGGGTGGTGAGCATGGTCAGGCTACGTGGCTGGTCACGCGCTTGGGCGTATCCGCATTTCTGTCGATGGCGGTCATGGTTTTGGCGCTGGGGATGTATGGTCCGGAGGTTCTCGGCGGCGGCGACTATGGTGATTGGAACCGTGGCAATCGCGAGGCGATGACCGAGCAGCTGACCGGCATCCTGCGCTTCATGTCTCTGATTTTCGCGACACCGGTTTTCCTCCTGTTGGGTTTACCGCTCTTGACGAATGCCGTGGAGGCCATTTCGCGTCGGGCACTATCGACCGATGTATTGGTTGTCATGGGTGTGTCGGCGGCATTCGGCGTTTCGTTTTACTCCACGATGGCGGGTGGTCGCGCTGTCTACTTCGAAACCACGTGCATGATTCTCGTTTTTGTGACGCTCGGCAAATACCTTGAGGCTACCGGAAAGTTGAAGGCGTCGGACGCGGTGAAGGAACTGGATCGCCTGCTGCCGACTCATGTGCAACGTGTCTGTGGTCCGTCATCGGAAGAAGTGCCGTTGGCGTCGATCGAGGTTGGTGACATCATCCGCGTTCCTTCGGGGCAGCGGATTGGCGTTGACGGCATCATTGAGCGAGGTATGGCGGCAATCGACGAGCAGGTTGTGACGGGCGAGTCCGCCTCGGTGTCCGTGCGGCGTGGTAGTTTGGTTCGGGCCGGAAGTTTGAACCTGGACGGTCAACTTGATGTGCGATCGACGGCGGTTGCATCGGAGAGTTCGGTCGCGCGGATGAGCGCATTGCTTCAGGCGGCGCGCCAGCAGAGCGGAGGGTATGAGCGACTGGCTGATCGAGTCACGTCGATTTTCATTCCGCTGGTTGTGGTACTTGCGATCGTGGCGGGAGTCTTGGGATACGCCCGCGAGGGTCTTGAAGCGGCTTTGTTCAGTGCGCTTTCGGTGTTGCTCATTTCCTGTCCATGTGCGCTGGGTATTGCCACACCTTTGGCCGTCTGGATTGCGATTGGTACATGCGCGCGGCGTGGTGTTCTTGTCCTTGGGGCTGATGTCCTCGAGCGAATGGCGCGGATCAATCTGTTCGCGTTCGACAAAACGGGAACGTTAACCACCGGTGACTCCTGGGTCGAGCGCAGTGTTTATCTTGACGAAGTTGGGGACGCGTCCGATTCCCGTCCGGAGTGGTTGCCGGCGATGAATGCACTGGCCAGCGCATCTCAGCATTCGTCATCGAAGGCGCTGGCACGCTGGTGTCGGGAAGAGAGTATCGAGTCTGAAGAGGTCGACGATGTTAAGACCATGGCGGGAGCCGGCATAGCCGGGCGTTGGCGTGGGCGTCTGATTCGCATTGGAAGTCTGACGTGGATGCGTGAGATGAATCTCTCCATGAATGACTCGTTGCTTGCCTTGGCGAAAGACGCGGACGATCGGGGTTTGAGTTTAGTCTGTGTGGCGATTGATGACTCTGTCACCGGCATGTTTCTGCTCGGTGAGCAGACGCGAACGGATGCGGCCGCGACCGTCAGTGGTCTTCGCGCGGCGGGTTGCGAACTGATGCTTTTGTCGGGTGACCGGCTGGCGCGCGTCCAGGCGTTGGGTGAAGAGCTTGGCATATCCTGGCAGGGTGAGCTTCTGCCTGAAGAGAAAGTCGAACGGGTTTCCGCTCTTCGGTCAGACGGTCGTCGTGTCGCGATGGTGGGAGATGGTATCAATGATGCGGCGGCGCTGGCATCCGCTGACGTTGGGATTGCGATGGAGTGTGGAAGTGACCTGACGAGGGAGTCCGGTGACGTCTGCCTTCTGGGGGACAGCCTTGAGAATCTCACTTTTACGCATACGTTGTCACGTCGAACGATTGGGATCATCCGCACGAACTTGTTTTGGGCCTTCATTTACAATGTGATCGGCATGGCGTTCGCCGTCATGGGGTATGTCAGTCCGGTCTTTGCTTCGTTGGCGATGGTGCTCAGCAGTCTTCTGGTCCTTGGGAATTCGTTGCGCCTTGCCGACTTTCAGACCGAGGAGTTCATGCAAGGTATGGCTCCGACTGTCGTCCAGGCCGAAGCCTCGTAGGTCTATTCACTTATTGTTGGCCTGACGATTCTCGCGGCCAAAGTCGAGAACGTTATGCAGCGGGAAGCTCGTCTCCCGGCGATTTGTCGGCGTGGCTAGAGCAGTTTCAATCCAAGCGTAGCGTCTTGGCGATTCCTAGGAGCCGTTTCGAGAATAGCGATGCTCAAGCCCCGGGCACAAGCATGCCCGCGCCTCATCGTTTCACGATTCGGTCTTGGGCATGGCACCCGCTACGCTTGCATCGAAAGCGGTCTAGTTCGGGATTGGTCGACCGCGCGAAGTCGGAGTGAACCGGCGGCTGCCCGATGTGCAGCCGCGGTTACCTTCATATGTGTCTGGCAGGGATGGTCGGCGACGGCTTCCGTCAAGACTCGCTTGCCGGTTGTGGCGCCGCGTGTGTCTTTGGCCGTCGCAGGTTGATCAGAGCCCGACGATGTTATAGCCGGCGTCGACGTAGATGTTCTCGCCGGTTACGCCAGATGCAAGGTCGCTCAACAGGTAGACGGATGACTTACCGACTTCGCCTGCGTCGATGTTGCGACGGAGCGGCGCTTTCCTGGATACCCAATCGAAAATTTCGTCGATGCCGCCGACCGCCATGGATGACAACGTTCGGAGCGGGCCGGCACTGATGGTGTTCACACGGATACCGTACTCACCCATTTCAAGCGCGAGATAGCGGGTCGTGGCTTCGAGTGCGGCCTTGGCAACACCCATGACGTTATAGCCTGGAATGGCCTTGTCGCTGCCGTAGTAGGTCATACCGATGATCGATCCACCCTGTGGCATGGCTTCTTTCGCGCGTCGTGCAATGGCCAGCAGGGAGTAGGCGGAGATGTCCAACGCCTGCGAAAACGCGTCGCGCGGTGTCTCCAGGAACTTACCCGGTTTCAGGTAGGTGCGATCCGCAAACGCGACCGAATGGACCACGAAGTCGATGGTATCAAATCGTTCCTTGGTTTGTGCGAAGACGCGATCGATGTCTTCATCGTTGGAGACGTCGCAGGGGAGAACCCACGGATCGGCGAATTTGTTTGCTTCGAGCGCTTTGAGGACGCGTCGTTCATTTTTTTCGCCCGGCAGGTGCGGGAACGCACATGTACCACCGGCCTCCTGTACAGATCGAGCGATGTGGCAGGCGATGCTGCGGTCGTTAGCGATGCCAAAAACGAGGCCCTTGCGGCCTTCCAGAAGTCCCATGATCTTCGTCTCCCTCCCGGGTTGTTTCACCGGTCAGTTAGTCATTCGTGTTTCTATTTTGCAGGTGCGTGGACTGGCACGCTCCCGAACCTTCGTTGACGCGAGGCAAAATCCTTGATGGCGTCTTCGAGGTGCGTTTCATCAAAATCTGGCCAGCACGTTTTGCAGACGTGCAGTTCAGCGTAACTGATTTGCCACAGCAGGAAGTTGCTGATGCGATATTCGCCCGCTGTCCTGACCAGCAAATCTGGTTCCGGCAGACCGGACG
>JBMYUM010000361.1:0-4593 GCA_049605375.1 Phycisphaerae bacterium
CAGGTATCCGGGTTATCGCAATCGGTATCCGCCGGATCACCGCACGTGGTTCCAGCTCCCTCGAAGTTCACGAGGCATGAGCCTGCGCCGTTGCAAGTGTCCGGGTTGTCGCATTCGGTATCGGACGGATCCCCGCATGCGAAGCCGGCCGATTCGAAGTTCGGCAGGCAGACACCGGAGCCGTCACAGCTGTCCGGGTTGTCGCAATCCGAGTCGCCGGCGTCACCGCACGCCGCACCAGGCGGGCTGAACGGATGGATGCACTCACCGGCGGAGCATTCGTCGAGCGTGCAGTCGTTGCCATCGTCCGTACAACTCAGGCCGTCAGGCTGGTTATTCGAATCGCAGGCACCGGCTCCGTCGCAGACGTCGGCGTTGTCGCATTCCGAGGTGCTCGGATCGCCGCATGGCACACCGGTCGGAACGAAGTTGGTTTCGCAGACGCCAAAGCCGTCGCAGGTATCCGGCTGATCGCATTCGGTGGCGTTGGTATCACCACAAGCGGTGCCTGACTTGAGGTTCGGGTGAACACAGACACCGGCGTTGCAGACGTCGGCGGTGCAGTCGTTTCCGTCGTCGCTGCAACTTGTGCCGTCCGGCTTGTTGTTGACTTCGCAGTTACCTGCGCCATCACAGGAGTCCGGACTGTCGCATTCACCAAAGCCAGCATCACCACAGGCGCTACCTGCGGGTCGTGCAGACCAACCGATGCTGTTTGCCATCGGGATGCATGCTTCACACTCGTTGTTGGGGTTAATCGTTCCTTCTGCGACGCATGTATCATCGATCACACAGCTGGTCACCGTGGTGATGTTGAGTACAAGGTCACCGGAGTTGTCCATGAAGCCGGCAACACGGATGAAGTACGACTCACCCGCAACGGCATCAAAGGTCGTGAGCGAGAGCAGCCCCGGACCTGCGTCATCGTCGCAAGCCAACTCAGCACCACCGCATTCGCCGTACACGGTGAGGACGGTGTCATTTGACGGCGCGAAGGCACTTCCGTCGGTGTCCACCATGACCGGTCCGTCACATGAAGCAACGTAGAAGAACCAGACGTCGTTGTTTGACGCCGGCTGGCAGTTGGCTTCGGTATCGTCCGGGCCGCGGTTGTCGTTGTTGCTGACGTTGGTGCCGTCGAACACTTCGACAGCGTTGATGCAGTCGTCGTTGCAGGCGGGATCAAGCGTTCCCGAGCAGACGCCGTTGGCATCACATGTGTCCGGCCCGGTGCAGACATCGCCATCGCTGCAGCTCGTACCTGCGGGCTGCAGCGTCCAGTCGGTCGGATTGCTGTTTGGATCGCAGAACTCGCAGTCGTTTGCGGGATTGAGCTCACCATCAGCGTAGCAAACACCGTTGATGAGGCAGTTGCCCGCGATCAGGATGTTGTCGCACTGCTGTTCGGATTCGTTGCAGCTGTCGTCGGTGCATGTCAGACCGTCGCTGCAATCCACGGCGCTTCCGCCGCCGCATGCTCCGCCGACGCACGTGGCGCCTGCGTTACAGAACGAGCCGTCATCGCAGTTGGTGCCATCGGGTTCGTTGTTGGTTTGGCAGGTACCGAAACCGTTGCAGGTATCGGGGTCGGTGCACGCGTTATCGCTTGTGTCACCACACTGGGTACCTGCGGGCACGAGATTCGGCAGGCAGGTACCGGCACCGTCACAGGAGTCGGCGCCATTGCAGTCGGTATCGGTGTCATCGCCGCACGGGGTTCCAGCGGCTGACAACGGGTGGGCACAGACGCCGGCAAGGCAGACGTCATCGCGACACTGGTTACCGTCATCGGTGCAAATGGTTCCATCTTCGACCCGGTTGGCGGCGCAACTTCCGGCCCCGTCGCAGGTATCCGGATCGTCGCACTCCGTATCGGCCGGGTTACCGCAAGCGGTTCCTTGGGCAACAAAGTTACCCTGGCACGTTCCCGCGCCGTCACAGGTATCTGGATTGTCGCACTGGTTACCGACGGGGTTACCGCACGGCAGACCTGATGGTGCGACATTCGCGAGACAGGTTCCGGCGCCATCACAGGTATCCGGATTATCGCACTCGGTATCCGACTGGTCGCCGCACGCGGTACCTGACGGTTCGATGTTCGCCAGGCAGGTACCGAGCCCGTTGCAGGTGTCGGCGCGGTCGCAATCGGAGATCGTCGGATCGCCACAGGCGGCGCCGGACGGTTGAAGATTGTCATTGCACGAACCGAAACCATCGCAGGTGTCCGCTCCGTCGCAGTCGGATGCGCTCGGATCCCCACATGATGTTCCGGCTTCGGCTTTTCGGTCGACACAGGCACCGAAGAGGTCACACGTGTCCTGCTCATCGCATTCACCGCTGGCGGGGTTTCCGCAGACGGTACCGAACGGACGTGGGTCTTGTGTGACCGCACCAGTCGCCGGATCGCACGTGCCGGTGGTGCATTCGTTGCCATCATCAATGGCGGTCAGGCTTCCATCGGCGGGATTGCAGCAGAAGAGCGTTTCGTTGAAGTTCGGAGTATTGGTGCAGGTTTGGTCACCCTGGCATACATCGGTGGTGCAGGCGTTACCATCATCGCAATCGGCGTTGCTCTGGCACGCGATGGTGATAACTGCACCGGTGGTGTTGAGGGGCGCGACCTGCTGGCTCGACGGATCGAGCATGAATGTTTCGTTGATGTTGTTGACGAAGTTGATCGTGAATTGCCCGGTGGTTCCGTCCGGCACGACCACGTCGAGGGTACCACCGTACTTGTCGACACCGGCGTAGGCCGGCGCGTTGGCGGTCACGAGCAGGACAGCGCCGAATGCGAACGAATCGGTGCTGGTGTCAGCGGCGGCGATCGAGGTTCCCAGCCCAGCGAATACGTATTCGGGGTTGTTGGTATCGATCAGTTCGATCGGTCCGAGATCGACTGGCGATAGAACGCCTTGGAATCCGCTGCCATCAATACGTGCCTGGTAGACGGCGATGGTACCATTGTGTTGTGCGCAGGTACCGCCACCGGCGCAATCCTGCGCGGCGATGCTACAGGTTTGCCCGTCGTTGCAGATACCGACGTCAGCGAAGACGCCCCAGTCGTCGACTCTGATTTCGAATCGTACGGTCTGATCGGCGCCGTCAAGAACGATCTCATTTCCGTTGATGGTGTGGCTGCCGGTGGCGCTGATGGGCTGGAGGAAAAACTCCCCTGCCTGTGTTACGCCTGCGGTCGCCACGACCATGGCCAGCGTTGTCGACGCTTGCCAGATCCAACTCTTCCTCTCCATTGCTGTCCTCCCTTGGGTGCTTGATTCGTTGCCGGGATGCTGTAACGCCGCAGCCCCCTGATTGCAGCCCGAATCAATAACTCCTATTTGCTGATCATGTGATTCGAGATATTTCCCTGGTATGGGTCTCTTGTTCGTTTTCGTTTCTTCTTTCTGCACGGGTCTTCTTGTGCATGGGTCGCATTGACTTCTGGCGGTCGCGTTCTTCACTTGCACGTTACTGCCGTCATGCACTTGGCCGTTTGCGTCGTGGCCAGGATTGCCAACAACAGCGCGTTATCCCCCGTCGACCTCCCCGTTTCCTGCTTGGGATTTCTTGCATGCACAATCTTGCTTAACAGTCATGCTTAACCAGTCATGCTTAACCGGTCTTGCTTAACCGGTCTTGCTTAACCGGTCTTGCTTAACCGGTCTTGCTTGCCCCGTTTTGCCTGACCGGTCTTGCTCGATCGGTTTTGCGTTTCCATCCGCCGTTTGACCGCCGTTGCTATTCCCCAGCTATTCCCCTGCTATTCTCCCGGCATCGAATTCGGTCATTGGCAAGCCACTATGCGAGGTTGCGGCGATTCACTGCCGTCTGGTGACGACCAATGTCGCTGCCTTATCCAGAGGCGTGCAAGAGGTATCAGAATGACCGAGAAAACCCGATACGAGTCTACCCATTCAGCCGCCCCAGGAAAAGAAAAATTATGGGCCTGGCGCACTGTTATGGCACGATTGGGTCCCCTCTTTGTCACGGCATGGCTGCTCAAGAATCGGGCAATGCAAGCTGTGACGCGGCATGACACAAACTTCGCATGAATTTTGGCCTGCCCAGCACTGAAACAGCGTTCAGAGTTAGGCACTTGATCGAATGCGAAGGTCGATGCGGTTCAGTCATACAGGCTTCCCTCAACCTTGAACTTCCAGCCCGACCATTTAGTATCCGGCAGATACACGTTGCGCCGGATGCACCATTTCGGCCTGGATGCTGTCATGATCACGACCACTGCAACGTTCACTTATTCAGGAGACACATTGCCCATGACGGTGCAAAGGATTCCCGACAACTACCCGACGGTCATGCCTTACTTGCTGGTTGAGCGCGTTGACGATTTGATCGCATTCACAACCGCCGTGTTTGATGCCAAGGTACACTCGCGGTTGACACGTGATGATGGGAGCGTGATGCACGCGGAGCTGCAAGTCGGCGCAGGCGTGATTATGGCCGGCGAGCCGGTTGGCGTCTTCGGTGCGATACCGGGCTCGGTGTTTGTTTACACGGAAGACTGCGATGCCGCGTATTCGCGTGCGTTGGAAGCGGGAGCAACACCGGTCATGGAGCCCACCGACATGCCTCATG